>NC_006138.1:825000-1097500 GCF_000025945.1 Desulfotalea psychrophila LSv54
ATAAGTTCCGTGGTCGAGAGGGAAAGAGCCCAGACCGTCAGCTAAGGTCCCTAAACTACGCTAAGTGGGAAAGGATGTGGAATTGTACATACAACCAGGAGGTTGGCTTAGAAGCAGCAACCCTTTAAAGAAAGCGTAATAGCTCACTGGTCTAATGATACCGCGCCGAAAATTTAACGGGGCTAAGCGTAGTACCGAAGCTACGGATTGAATATAATTCAATGGTAGGAGAACATTGTGGCCGCCTGAGAAGGTACACCGGAAGGAGTGCTGGAGGTTCCACAAGAGCTTATGTTGACACGAGTAGCGAAAATGAGGGCGAGAAACCCTCACGCCGAAAGCCTAAGGTTTCCTGTAGTCAAGTTAATCTGCTCAGGGTTAGTCGGTCCCTAAGGCGAGGCCGAGAGGCGTAGTCGATGGGAAATAGGTTAATATTCCTATACCAGTATCATAATGTTATGGTAAGGGGGGACGGAGAAGGTAAGACCATCCGGGCGCTGGTTGTCCCGGTTTAAGCATGTAGGCGGAGGACTTTGGCAAATCCGGGTCCTTGTTAACGTTGAGGTGTGATGACGATGCCCTTTGGGCAATAAAGTGGTTGGTTCCATGCTTCCAGGAAAAGCCTCGTATCTAGTTATGATATTGACCGTACCGTAAACCGACACAGGTAGGCAGGTAGAGAATACCAAGGCGCTTGAGAGAACTCTGGTTAAGGAACTCGGCAAAATAGCACCGTAACTTCGGGAGAAGGTGTGCCTGCGTGGTGAAAGTTATTTACTAACTTGAGCCTAGTCAGGTTGCAGTGAAATGGGGGGAGCGACTGTTTACTAAAAACACAGGACTCTGCGAAGTTGAAAGACGAAGTATAGGGTCTGACGCCTGCCCGGTGCCGGAAGGTTAAGGGGACTTGTTAGCGTAAGCGAAGCAATGAACCGAAGCCCCGGTAAACGGCGGCCGTAACTATAACGGTCCTAAGGTAGCGAAATTCCTTGTCGGGTAAGTTCCGACCTGCACGAATGGCGTAACGATTTCCCCACTGTCTCAACCAGAGACTCAGCGAAACTGTAGTACCGGTGAAGATGCCGGTTACCCGCAACAAGACAGAAAGACCCCGTGAACCTTTACTATAGCTTGGCATTGGTTTTAGAGGTAACATGTGTAGGATAGGTGGGAGGCTTTGAAGCATGCACGCTAGTGTGTGTGGAGCTAACCTTGAAATACCACCCTTGTTATCTTTGAAATCTAACCGCGATCCGTTACCCGGATCCGGGACATTGTCTGGTGGGTAGTTTGACTGGGGCGGTCGCCTCCTAAAGAGTAACGGAGGCGCGCGATGGTTCCCTCAGGCTGATTGGAAACCAGCCGTAGAGTGTAAAGGCATAAGGGAGCTTGACTGCGAGACAGACATGTCGAGCAGGTACGAAAGTAGGTCTTAGTGATCCGGCGATTCCGCATGGAAGGGTCGTCGCTCAACGGATAAAAGGTACTCCGGGGATAACAGGCTTATCTCCCCCAAGAGTCCATATCGACGGGGAGGTTTGGCACCTCGATGTCGGCTCATCACATCCTGGGGCTGAAGCAGGTCCCAAGGGTTTGGCTGTTCGCCAATTAAAGTGGTACGCGAGCTGGGTTTAAAACGTCGTGAGACAGTTTGGTCCTTATCTGTTGCGGGCGCAGGAAATTTGAGGAGATCTTCCCCTAGTACGAGAGGACCGGGGTGGACGAACCTATGGTGTACCAGTTGTTCCGCCAGGAGCATCGCTGGGTAGCTAAGTTCGGAAGGGATAACCGCTGAAAGCATCTAAGCGGGAAGCCTACTCCAAGATTAGATTTCCCATGATTTAAAATCATCTGAAGGCTCGTTGTAGACCACAACGTTGATAGGTCGGGTGTGGAAGAGTGGTAACACTTGGAGCTAACCGATACTAATAAGCCGTGCGGCTTATCCATATCCTTGATTATGCTATTAAGAAACTAACTGAATACTCTATATTTAATTAAGAACGCCGAATTTTTTCGGTGGCCATAGCGAAGAGGCTCCACCCGTTCCCATTCCGAACACGGAAGTTAAGCTCTTCAGCGCCGATGGTACTGCATGGGAGACTGTGTGGGAGAGTAGGTCGCCGCCGAATTTTTTATATAAAGCCCCAAGTTGATTAATTTCGACTTGGGGCTTTTTTTATGCCCATGGATGGGCGGTATGCGTCGGTGCCAGGACGGCATGGAGACGCGACATCCCTTCCACCTACTAAGACCTTCCCCAAAAGCACCTCCCGCAAATTTATTCGATATTCCCTTTTCTTTTTCCTTCCCCAAAAGCAATTCCTACAAACCTACCAAATTTTTCATCCCATTTCCCAACAGAAAAATAATTTTAAGAAGCTACACATCTTACATAATTGGCCTAAATTTATTTCGAACTGCTCTCTCTATAGAATATTTTTTTACCGAACCCACTATCTAGGGAATGTTGTTGTTACTGACAGCTCGCCATTCCGCTAACGCTCCACTGCTAAAACTAAAAACTTATGGCTGTCTTTTCTCTCTCTGACCATTTTTTGCAGTGTCCCTTGCCTTTCAACCTTTTTTCTGTATATTCAATAGGTATGGACTCTTTGAATTGATATCGAACTTAAATTTTGCAAGGAGATAATCATGGCAAGCACTGGAGAAAAACCTGGGAAAGGCACCTATACCTGCATAAGCTGTGGAAAAAAGGTAAGACTGGATGACAATAATGATACCCTACCTCCATGTCCCCGTTGTGAGGGAACTAATTATAAGCCTTAATAAGATGCTAGATACTAGAAAGAGCAAGAGCATTTACCACAGAGAGCACGGAGAGCACAGAGAAAAATATAGATATTAGATGATAGAAAAAGCAGAAAAACTTAAAGAAAAGAATGATTTGAAGCTACTGTAGGATGAGCAGCAGTGAAGCGTAGCGGAATGGCGGCAGTGAAGCGTACCTGAATGGCGAGCTCTGAGCTGTCAGAAATTGCTACAGCAGGAGTGATCCATGTTGATGATTATTACCAATTAACGTACATGCTTAAATTCATTGAGGAGATTTGTTATGAATAATTTATCGTTCAGACCAAAATTGTACCTAGCAGCACCACTGTTTAATGAGGCTGAAAAAGAGAGTAATCGCAATATCAGGGATAGCCTAATTGATTGTTGTGATGTGTTTCTGCCACAAGAAGATGGATTACTTCTCGATGAGCTTGTCTCCCTAGGCACTCCTCTAAAAGTAGCCGAAAAATCAATTTATGAGGCGGACATTTCAGCGATGAAAAACGCTGATATTTTATTGGCTGTTTTAGATGGGGCCTGTATTGATGATGGAGTTGCATTTGAGCTTGGTTATGCAAAAGCCATTAATAAGGTTTGTCTTGGTTTTCAAACTGATGTCAGGCGACAGGCACCAACGGGAAATAACCCAATGATAGAATGCTCCTGCGAAGAAATATTTTCTGATTTAGGGTCGCTGAAAAAATGGTTACAGCAAAAATATAATAAACTCAGCTAGTCCATTCCATCGAACTCACCGAAGCTCGCTGTGTCGTTCACGTTAGAGAACTGTTATGGGTTAAAATTTTAATGAATTAAAAATCTCAGGTGATGAAATGTTAGATATTTTATTTTTTGTGGGTTTTGCAATATGCCTTTTTGGGGGAATTGCCTTTCTGATCGCCGCCTTCAGCACTGGCATCATCTGGGGACTGGCCTGCCTCTTTATAGCTCCCGTGCAAATAATTTATCTCATTATTCACTTCCGTGAGGCCAAAGGACCATTTTTAATTCAGGTCGTTGGTGGGATTATTATGTTTCTTGCATCTTATCGGGATGGGATGCCGCAGGGAGGGATGTAGGAAAGCTTTCAGCTATCAGCTGTCAGAAAGGACAAAAAAAAATTACCACAGAGATACGGAGAACACAGAGAAAGAGCGGGGATTGAAAAAAGAAATGTAGGATGGGCAGCAGTGAAGCGTAGCGGAATGGCGAAGTGGAGCGTGCCCATCACAGCGTACCCTTTACGAAATATTCTCTTTTGTTTTTCCTGTGTATTTGATGGGGTGAATTTGGTATAATCTGTTGAATAATATCAATATTTTGGACGATAATTTGTTAAACTTTTTTTAAAAGACCTTCTCATGAAAAAACCTATTTTAGTTGTAAATGAAAATTTATTAATGCCCATAATAGCTACCGAAAAAAAAGTAAGAGAATTCAAAAATGAGATAGGCTTGATAGATAGTGTGGTGGGAAAAACCGGCTTATTCTTAATGGTTGTTTCGTTTGTGGAATCAATGCATAAAGAGGTTTTGAAATATTTTTTGAGGTATAATTTTGAGAAAATAACTAGTGAAAAAAAGATAGAGATTAGTAAGACACTTTTGATTGAGAATGAAGATTTTTACATTGTAGAAGATTTGGTTACAGATATTATAGATAAAATGCCATCTTGGCGTTTTATGAAAATTTTTTATGACGCTTTGGATATTCAGAAAGCAGAAAATTTTAAAATTATTGAAAAGATTAAACAGCAAAGAAATCAACAAATTCATGGAAATTTAGTTATAGACTACAAACATGGCAATGTAACTCATACTCTTGTTGGCGTTGAATATATTAATTATTCTTTAGAAGAGTATGAAAAATACATAATTGACCTAAAAATCAAAGTATCTCGTAGATACGCTGACTGTACAAGAATTGAAACACTTAAAAAAATGTGGCATTATACGTTTACAACCCCTTTATGTGCTAATTTTGAAGATTATTGGCATATTGATTTAGAAACAGATTCCATACTTGGATATAAAAATGTTAAATATGAAAATAGTTTGTCTCACAGCGAAACCTTCATGCTTAGTATTTGGAGAAGTCAATTGTCTGGTTACAAAGTTGACTTTTTAAATATGGCTTCATTAGGTAAGCATTTACAGTCTTGTCTTTTTATGTTCTTAAAATTATCCAATGACATTTTTATGTATAGGTAAAAAGGGAAGAAATTATTTTTATAATTAAGCGTGTTGCAATAGTGAAATTCTTTCCAGAAGCTATGCTGTAGGATGGGCAAAGCGGAGCGTGCCCATCACAGCTTGCCCTTCACAAAAGACGTCTTTCAGGTAATCCCTCCCGAAAAAATAACCCCTAAAACAATTTCAAAGCAATAACAGCAACAGCAGCATACCGAACGACTTTCCCAGAGAAGACCATAAGGCTGAAGAGGGGGAAGTTCATGCGGAAGATGCCGGCGATGAGGCAGAGCGGATCGCCTATGACCGGTAGCCAAGAGAAGAAGAGTGACCAACAGCCATAGCGTTGATAAAAATTCTGGGCTCGATAGAGATCTCTGTCGCTGAGACGTAATACCCTGCGGATAAGAAAGCTGCCGCCATAGAGGCCGATAATATAGTTGGTGCAGCTGCCTAAGTAGTTGGCAATGGCGGCGATGCCGACCAAGGTCTCTGGTTGATAGGTTCCCTTTTGCAGGAGAAGGATTAAGAGCCACTCTGAACCCAAGGGCAGAATGGTGGCCGCCAGGAAGCTGAGAGAGAAGAGTGCGATGAGGTCATAACTGGCGGGTAGAGAGCTGAAGAAGAGAGGCATGGTATATTGGGTGCAGGACCCATGGGGCCCTGCGCCTTGTTTGGATTATTCAGCTATAAAATCAGCTCGTCTGTTGTAGAGGTAGGCGGCTTCTGTCTGGGTCGGAAAGAGAGGTCGTTCTTCGCCGAGGGAGACTGTGCGGATACGGTTTTCGCCAATACCCAGGGAGATGAGATACTTCTCCACATTGATAGCCCTTTTCTCGCCCAGGGCCATATTGTACTCATTGGTGCCGCGGTCATCGGTATTTCCCTCCACAGTAATGTAGAGGGTAGGATTTCTTTTCAGTACCTGGGCATTCTCGAAGATCACCTCTTGCATTTCCGGATTGATCATCGTCTGGTCAAATTTGAAGTATACCGGTTGAAATTCTATGGATGATCTGCCATGTTGTTGCAGATAGGCCTCTGATTGTTTGCTGGCTAACTCCTCTGCTGCGGCGTTACTATCTGTATCGTCGAGACTACCCACCACGGGTGGCAGATCCTCTTCACCGTAGTCCTGGTTTTCGTCCTGAGCGGGAGGGATAGCGGGAATGTTATACTCCTCTTGCGCGTTCCCTGTGGGTGGGGCAACAACTTTTTTTGAGTTACATCCCCCGATGCTGAGAATTGTAGCACCTATTATCATTGAAAAAAAGAGAGAGGCATAAAATTTTTTTTTCATAAATATTTCTCCTGTATGTTGCATTCTGTGAATTTTGTTATAAAATTTCTTTAAAAATAGAGGGCTACAATACAACTATTTTAGCACTTTTACCCTATGCCTTCATATCTTTTTGGAAAGGCGTGAAAATATTTTTTATTGAGGACTGTTTTTTATTGTTCTCCGGGATATTACGATTAAAATAGCACCATGAATATAACACTTACAATCGGTACCCTCTTCTGCTGTTGGTGACAGCTTGGGCGGACGGGCATCTTTCTTACCTATCTGTTGCCTGGTTTAGGAGAAGATCTGTGGTCAGGCAGACCATAGGCTTGTGACGGAGACTTCTATTCATTAAAGAGATGTAATATTTTGCTATCCTGGCCCTTGTCAGCCTCTGTTGTTTTTTGCTTTTATTAAAATAGGCGGGACGTTTTCCGTCAGTACCCTATCTGTTTCTCTTGGTCTTTCTTTGTTAGAAATTCATTTTTCGGTTGAAGTCCTTAATCTTGAATTGCTGGATATCGAAATGACGATTCAACGTAAAGAAAATAAAAAAATATGTGCGATAAAAAAGATGTAAGTCCCCAGAAAGATCAATATACCTTCCTTGCTAACTGTGCCCTCGGTCTGGAGGAGCTTATTGAGGCTGAGATTAAAGGCTTTTCCGGAGTCGAGGTTGAGTTAGGAAAGGGAACTGTCCAGTGGCAGGGAAGTCTTGAAACGGGTTATCGAGCCTGTCTCTGGTCTCGTTTCTCTTCGCGAATTTTGCTTAAATTATCTCAGTTTGAGGTCAACTCCGAGGATGATCTCTATCAAAATAGCTTCACCTATGACTGGCACCAGCATATGAGTTGGAAGACAACTTTTGCCATTGACTGTACCCTTTCAGCTGATGCTACCGTTGGCCATAGTCAGTTTGCTGCTCTACGGATAAAAGATGGTATTGTTGATAGATTTAAGGAAGATGGCGATGAGCGGCCTTCGGTAAAAACCACCCAACCGGATGTGCGTTTTCACATCCATGTCAGTGGTAACGAAGGAACACTCTATCTTGATCTTTCAGGTGAGAGTCTGCATAAGAGAGGGTATCGGGTAGCAGGTGGTATGGCTCCTCTTAAGGAAAATCTTGCTGCCGGTATTGTCGCCCTCAGTGGTTGGCCGGAAAAGCAGGAAGCCTTACCCTCTCTGATTGATCCAATGTGCGGTACAGGCACTTTGCTCATTGAAGCGGCTATGATGTTTGGCGATGTTGCTCCGGGGCTTGCCCGAAATTATTTTGGTTTTTTACATTGGCATCAACATGATAGCCAGCTCTGGCAGGCTCTTCTTGATGAGGCTGTTGCCCGTGAAGATGCCGGTCTTGATAAGACCTGGCCATCTTTTCAGGGCTATGATGCGGATCCTGTAGTGGTGAGCAGTGCCCGGAAAAACATTATTCGAGCCGGATTGGACGAGTTTATCCAGGTGAAGTGTTCTCCGTTGGTGCACCTTGGTGCGCCAACCGATAGGGGGATGCTTATCTGTAACCCTCCCTATGGCGAGAGACTTTCAGAGACGGAAAAGGTGCGGCAGCTCTATGCAGCCTTTGGTCGTATTGGCAGAAAGCACTTTGCCGGCTGGGATGTTGCTGTTTTTATCTCAAATCCGGATCTGGCAGAGAGTTTTAGGGTGAGCTGGGAGAAGAAGTATCGCCTCTTTAATGGCACCATCGCCTGTCGTCTGTCAACGGGTGTCTTTGCCGAAGAGGAGGAAAATTCATTTGCCTGGGAGATCCAACAGGTAGAGGTGCAGGAAGATGCCCTGCAATTTGCCAATCGTTTTAAGAAGAACCTGAAAAAATATTTAAAGTGGGCAAAAAAAGAAAATATTTCCTGCTTTCGCGTCTATGATAGGGATTTGCAGGAGTTTAATCTCAGTGTGGATCTCTATGAAAAATGGATTCATGTTCAGGAATATTTGCCGCCTAAAACCATTGATCCGGATTTGGCCAGTCGTCGTTTCAATATCGCGCTTCGGGCAATCAGGGAGATCTTAGGACTTCGCTCTGATCGGGTTTTTATCAAGAAGAGGCAACGGCAGAAGGGGGCAGGTCAGTATCAGCAGCAGGGTGATCGGAAAAAGATGCATCAGGTTCGTGAGGGGAACTGCTATTTTCTCGTCAACTTCAGAGACTATCTTGATACGGGACTGTTTTTGGATCACCGCCCGATTCGACTGCGTATTGGAAGAGAATCCCTTGGTAAAAAGTTTTTAAACCTCTATGGTTATACAGGTACCGCCTCTGTTCATGCCGCTCAGGGTGGAGCCGCATCTACCACAACTGTAGATCTGTCCTCCACATATCTGCAGTGGACAGAGATGAACTTTTCTCTCAATGGTTTTGCTGAAAATAATCATCGAACGGTAAAGGCAGATTGTATTAAGTGGCTTGCGGAAGAGACAGAGCTCTATGATACCATTTTTGTTGATCCTCCGACCTTTTCTAATACCCAAAAGGCCAATAGAGTTTTTGATATTCAACGTGATCATATTCAGCTTTTGACTCTGGCCATGAGGCGTTTAAGTCCAGGTGGTTTGCTTATCTTTTCCACAAATTTTAGAAGATTTATCTTGGATGAAAAACTTGCAGAACAATTTGATGTAAAAGATATTACTCGGGAGAGTATACCTCTTGATTTTTCCCGTAATGAAAAGATCCATTTTTGCTGGGAATTTCGTCAAAAATAGACAACATTAAGAGAGGATGCCGTGGCGGAAAAAAAAGAGCTTAAACGACAGGTTAAAGGGTTGGAGGCAGAACTTGCTGAGCTAAGAAAAGAAAATATTCTTTTGAAAAAAAAGGCCTTTATCTCTCTTCTCTGTGGTAATAGAGGAAGCTCTTGCTGTCTGTTTGCTGAAGGTCATCAGCAGGCCAGTAAATCGCGGAATATTTTCATTGAAGAGATGGATCATGCTGTTCGTTCATCTTTGAATAATATTCTTGGTGCCTTGGATATCCTCTCTGATCTGCTTGAGGTTAAGGAGCAACAGGAATATGTGGACATGGCCACTAATGAGGCCCTGCATCTTTCCTCGTATACTACTAGGATATTTGATCTTAATAAGGTTGAGACGGGTGATATTGATATTCGGAAAAATGTCTTTCACCTCAAAGAGGTGCTGGATCATGAACTCGAATCCTTAAGCTTTGATGCCCATGGACGTGAGATTGAACTGAGTTGTGATATTGCCGCCGCTGTCCCCCATATTCTTTATGGTGACAGCGGCCGTTTAGCTCAGATTATCGAGGGGATTGTCGGTAACAGAGTACATTATATGCAGGATGGGGCTGCGGTTGCCATTAATGTCTCCTCTAATGGTTTTGATGAACTCAACAGAGTAGTTTTGCGCTTTTCGGTGACCGATACAGGCATTGGTTTTCCTGAAAGAATATTTGCTGATCTTCAGGAATTTATGGAGCGTCAGCTGTTGCCCGGCGTTTTTCAGCCTCTTATAGCAGGAGGGGCAAGTTATGATCTCATGCATGCCATCCGTCTTATCAGGCTGTTGGGCGGTGTCGTCGGTCTGGAATCGACGGATCGAGGGGTCACCTTTTATTTTTCCCTGGCCTATGAGGCCAGTGTCGAAGAGGAGGGGGCAGCCAAGGTTGAGCAGAAGGAGAAGCCCTTTTTTGTTCTGGAAAAGAAGAGGGTGCTGTTGGTGGAAGATGATCTGATAAATCGAATTCTTGTCACTAAGGTCTTACAGCAACAGGGGCTTCAGGTTGTGGCCGTGGTTAATGGCCAGCAGGCGGTGGATCGGGTCGCCCTAGAGAACTTTGATGTTATTTTGATGGATATCCAGATGCCTGTCCTTGGTGGCTTGGATGCTACCAGAAAGATAAGGGCCATAGAGAAAAAGACCTGTCGGCACAGCAAGATAATAGCCTTAACAGCTCTTTCCGGTAGGGAGAAATGTCTTCAGGCCGGGATGGATGGCTATCTTGCCAAACCAATAAATAAGAAGGATCTTCTTGCCCTGTTGACAGAGAGCCTTACCCCCTCTGCCCTGATCGTTCATGATGATTTTAAGGTGGTGCAGACCCTTGTCCGCGCCCTTGTCCGTCTTGGTTGGCGAGTAACAACGGCTGAGGCAAGTCGTCAGGCCCTCTATGAGGTATCTTTAAATCACTTTGATGTAGTTCTGCTTCACACTGAGTTACCCCTCTTCAGGGGTGCCTCTGTTCTTTCCGTGGTGAGAAAGCTTGAAAAGCATTTGGCCCACAAGTCTTTGATTATTGGTATTGGCGAGAAGAGTGCAGATGATAAAAATGTTTTTGATGCATTTCTTCCTCTACCCTTAGTCTCTCATGATTTAGAAGAGCAAATGAGCTCTTTCTTTGTAAATAGATGTAGTTCTTAATTATTTTTATGTTTAAATATTCCAATGTTTGTTTGGATACCTTTGGGTATTCTCTGCCTCCAAGGGTCTTGAGTTCTGCAGATATAGAGTCCTCCCTTGCCCCGCTGTACGATCGCCTCCATTTGCCGGAGGGTCGATTGGAGCTTATGAGCGGTATTCGAGAGCGTCGTCTCTGGCCTAAGGGGATGAAACCCAGTGAGGCAGCATACTTAGCAGGAAAAAAGACCCTTGATGATGGGGGGATCGCAGCCGCAGAGGTGGAGTGTCTGCTCTTTACCTCTGTCTGTCGCGATATGATGGAGCCTGCTACCTCGGCCTTTGTTCATCATAAACTCGGTTTGCCAAAGTCCTGTCTTGTCTTTGATATATCCAATGCCTGCCTGGGCTTTCTTGACGGGATGGTGATGCTTGCCAATATGATTGAGCTTGGTCAGGTTAAAAATGGCCTTGTTGTCTCTGGGGAAACGGCAGAAGATCTGCTTGAATCAACCATTGCTGCCCTTAATGCAGATGAGACCTTTACCAGAAAGACCATTAAATCATCCTTTGCCTCCCTCACCATTGGTTCCGGGTCCGTTGGTTGCTTTATGCGCCGGGCCGAGGCAGGTGAGACCAAGCCACGTCTTGTCCGGGGCGTATGGCGCACCGATACCGATCATATTCATCTTTGTCAGGGAGATGCCCAGGGTGGTGAGACGACGCTGATGCAGACTGATTCGGAAGAGTTATTGCTTCGTGGAGTTGATACGGCCGCTGCTGCTTGGGATGCCTTTGCTGCTCCGGGATGGAGAAATGAAGAGGTGGATGCTTACTGTTGTCATCAGGTGGGGGTGGCCCATTTTCGAATGCTCTTCGACCGTCTCGGTCTCAGTGAAGAAAAAAATTTCCAGACCCTGCCATTTTTAGGAAATGTGGGCACCGTTTCAGCCCCTATAACCTTGGCTATGGCCATGGAAGAGGGTGCCTTTAAGCCGGGAGAACGAGCGGTTATGCTTGGTATAGGTAGCGGTATTAATAGTATTGTCTTGGGTATTGATTGGTAGCTATATCCTTGATTTTGCATAAAAAAGGCCTCTTTACCTTAATTGGTAAAGAGGCCTTTTGCTTTTTAGAGCGATACTACCTTAGCCAAGTATGGTTTTCAGGTCTTCTGCTGCGGTCTCGGCAATGGGCTTGATGGCAAATTTCTCTACCAGCAAGTTGAGGACATTTGGGGTGAGAAATGCGGGCAGGGTGGGTCCAAGACGGATGTCGGTGATCCCCAGGCTCAGCAGGGTGAGGAGAATAATGACAGCCTTCTGCTCATACCAGGAAAGAATCATGGAGAGTGGCAGTTCATTGACATCACATTTAAAGGCCCCTGCAAGTGCTACCGCAATTTGGATTGCAGAGAAGGCATCGTTACACTGACCAATGTCAAGGAGACGGGGAATTCCGTCAATATCACCGAGTTTTTTATCAAAGAAGCGGAACTTACCACAGGCCAGGGTCATGACGATGCAATCTTCCGGCACCTGCTCAACAAAATCAGTGTAGTAATTACGACCGGGTTTAGCACCATCACAGCCGCCGACCAGGAAGAAGTGGCGAATCTTGCCAGCCTTAACTCCGGCAATAATCTTATCGGCAACGCCCATTACTGCGTTATGGCCAAAGCCAACCATTACTGTATCATTGTCCTCTTCTTCAGTAAAACCGGGAAGTGCGAGGGCACGTTCAATAACGGGGCTAAAATTTTTGCCGTCATCGATATGGGCAACATCCGGCCAGCCGACAAGACCTGTGGTGAAGACATTGTCCTTATAGTTGTCACGGGGTTTTTGGATGCAGTTGGTGGTAAAGAGGATGGCACCTGGAAAGAGAGCCATCTCTTTTTGCTGATTCTGCCAAGCCGTGCCGTAGTGACCATAAAAATGGCTATATTTTTTCAGTTCCGGATAACCATGGCAGGGAAGCATTTCGCCGTGGGTATAGATATTGATGCCCTTGCCCTCGGTTTGTTCAAGGAGGAGCTGCAGATCCTTGAGGTCATGACCGGTAACCAGGATTGCCTTGCCCGCTATGTGGCCAAGAGGAACGGTGGTGGGGACAGGGTGACCATAGGTTCCTGTGTTGCCCTCATCAAGCAGCCCCATGGCGGTCAGGTTTACTTGGCCACACTCAAGGGTGAGATCGACAAGCTCTTCAAGGGAGAGGTCATTGCGGGTAATTGTGGCCAAGGTATCGAAGATAAAGATATAGACCGTATTGTCTTCTTTACCTAAAATAGCAGCATGGTCGGTATAGGCGGCAAGTCCCCGCAGGCCATAGAGGATGGTCTGTTTGAGGGAGCGGAGATCTTCATTCTCGTCAAGGCTGGCGATCAGGTCAAGTTCCTGACCCTGCTGGATAAGGGCTGTGAGCTCCAGTGCCGGGGCAAAGGAGACACTCGGGTGTGTTCCTTCCAATCTTTTTGCGATGTCCTTACCAAGTTGCCGGAGAAGGTCTTTGCGGATGTTGACGCTAGCATTGATCCACTGTTGAAAACGGATGGGGTCAAAATCAACATTTGTCAGGCAGGCAAAAACACTCTTAGTGATAAAGTGCTTAACCTCGGTGGAAACGAGGTCTTTTCTTCGTGCCTCCTGGATGACGATGGAGAGGCCTTGGAGGCTATAGGTAAGTAGATCCTGGAGTGCTGCCACTTCGTCTGTCTTGCCGCAAACACCAATTTGGGTACATCCGGTGCCTTTTGCTGTTTGTTCACATTGATTACAGAGCATACGCCCTCCTAGAGATAGTTTTTAGATACTGTTTTGCTTATCAAGCCGCTCTTTATGTGCGAAGAATAGAGAGAGGATAACCATAATTGTCTCAGAAAACTTTGACCTAAGTCAAGAAAGAGTTTTTTCCGAAAAAATAGTTAGATAAGTCGTGTGATTGGAGGTGGAAGGTGGTGGATACCCCACGGGCAGATACGCTCCCGCGGGGCTTTAATTCGTAGCGGACCTTAGATGTGCTTTTTGTCTAGCAGCTTTTCCGCTCTTCTGTGGAGTTTGCCGGCGGTTGTTTTGTCTCGGTAAGAGACAACGGTGATGGGGCATTTACGGAAGAGTCTCTCCGCCACGGAGCCAGTAAACATGGCCGTGAAATCGCGAGTCTTTACGCCCATGACGATCATGTCGATCTCTTGTTCAACGATCATTTTCAGGAGCTCTGTTGTAGGGTCGCCCATGCGAAAAGAGAAGGAAACTCTTTCGTCGGGAAGGGTCAGCTTTTCTGTCAGTTCAATAATCTGGGCCCCTCTATCCTTACGGATGGTTTCAAGATAGTGTTCCGTATCTACCTTATAGCCATAGGAGCTAATGCGCTCCACTGCCTCAATATCACGTGTGCTAATAATATTAACAATGAGGAGTTCAGCATCCAGCGATTCGGCCAACTCTGCCGCATAATCAAGCATTCCCTGTGAGTGTTGTGAAAATGCTATGGGAACAAGGATCTTTTGTATCATTATTTTTCTCCAGTGGAGTTTCTGCTCTTCCCAAAGTGGGCTTATGCGAGGATATGGTGTTCTTCCCTTCGTACCCTCTGTTTTTGGCTAAACCAAATGAGGGCAAGGAGAAGCATGGCTGGAATAAACATCCATTGCTTTGCGGGCCGATCATTCGGCATTTGCAGACTAACGATCTCTTGATCAAAATCTATATTGGCCTTTTCGGCGGGGCTGCCAAAACCGATCATGTCCACCAGTTTTTTCCCCTCTTCGTCGCGGGTCTCAATGCCAATGGCAGAGAGACGGGCTGCGCCTGTCTTCTCATCGCCGACGTGGAGCATGACGTTCATGGTCATCTCCTCGCCATTATCTTTTTCGCCTTTTATTTTTAAGCGAAGCTGAGAGTTAGGCTTCATCTCCCCCAGAGTTTGCACGAGTTCTGTAGCTGGCTTTTCAATAAAGGGAGGATAGAACTCATCCCAAAAGAAACCCGGTCTAAAGAGGGTGAAGGCAATCAGGAGGAGGGCAATGGTTTCCCACCACTTACTTTTGGTGATAAAGTACCCCTGGGTGCCGGCGGCAAAGACAAGCATGGCAATGGTTGCGGCGGTAACGACAAGTAATAGATGGGTCCAGCTACCGATGCCGATCATCAGGAGTTCTGTATTAAAAATAAAGATAAAGGGCAGAATAGCCGTTCGTATATCGTAGGCGAAACCCTGCAGACCTGTTCTGATGGGGTCGCCACCGGAGATACCGGCTGCGGCAAAGGCGGCCAATCCCACGGGTGGAGTGTCATCTGCCAAGATGCCAAAATAAAAGACAAAGAGGTGTACTGCAATAAGGGGGACGATAAGACCGTTTTGAGCGCCGAGGCTGACAATTACCGGGGCCATTAGGGTCGATACCACGATATAGTTTGCTGTGGTGGGCAGTCCCATTCCCAAGAGGAGGGAAATTACGGCGGTAAAAATGAGGATGAGCATCAGGTTGCCGCCGGAAATAAATTCGACAAACTCGGTCATAACCAGACCGATACCGGTGAGGGTTACGGTGCCAACTACCAGGCCTGCGGCGGCCGTGGCAACACCGATGCCGATCATATTACGTCCACCTGCTACCATTCCGTTGATAAGTTCACTCGCACCCCGATTCCACTGAGACTCTTTCGCCTCGATTTTACGAAAGAAGGATTTGAGGGGGTGCTGGGTGACCACAATGACCATCAGCAATATCGTTGCATAGAATGCAGAGAGAGCGGGTGAGAGTCGTTCCACCGTCAGGCACCACATGAGGACAACAATGGGCAGGAGGTAATAGTAGCCTGCCTGGGCAGTTGAACCCAGATCAGGTAGTTCTTTGATTTCAGTGTCAGTGGGAAGCTCTGGGACACGGCAGGCCAGTTTAACCAAGAGGAGATAGGCGATAACCAGCAGGGTCATGACAATGTAGATTGTTGCATCACCAGCAAGCTCCTTGATCCAGCCCATGCCGTAGTAAACAGCTGCTCCGGTAACCACAAAGACAAGTATGGTTGCCACGAATCCGAGCAGTGACTGAGCAAGAGTCTTCTTGTGTCGCTTCTTCAGCCCCTTGAGATCCATCTTACATGCTTCAAGGTGAACAATATATACCAGAGCAATATAGGAGATAATGGCCGGTAAGAATGCGTGTTTAATAACTTCGATATAGGAGATACCAACATACTCGACCATAAGGAAGGCCGCCGCCCCCATAACAGGCGGGGTAAGTTGACCATTGGTGGACGAGGCAACTTCCACGGCCCCTGCTTTCTCTGCGCTGAAGCCCACTTTTTTCATCAGGGGGATGGTGAAGGTCCCGGTGGTAACAACATTTGCAATCGAGGAGCCTGAAACAAGTCCTGTCATTGCCGAGGCCACAACGGCAGCCTTTGCCGGACCTCCACGCATATGGCCAAGGCCTGCGAAGGCGGTACGGATGAAATAGTTTCCAGCCCCGGCTGATTCCAGGAGGGAGCCGAAGAGGACAAACATAAAGACCATGCCCGTTGAGACACCAAGGGCCACGCCAAAAACACCTTCGGTGCTCAGCCAGTAATGAGACATGCCTTTGGCAATGCTCGCCCCTTTATGGGCAATAATATCGGGCATGATGGAGCCTGCAAAGGTGTAGAAGATAAATACCGAGGCCACCACCATAAGGGGGGGGCCGAGTGCTCTTCTGGTTGCTTCAAGCAGGAGGATAATGCCGACGATGGATACAGCTATATCTATGCTTGTTGGATCTCCGGGACGATCGGCAAGTTGGGTGTAAAAGATAAATATATAGGCAGAAGATGCCGCTGCAATAAACCCTATAAGCCAGTCCTGCCAAGGGATGTAGGACCTGGGCGATGAGGAAAGTGTTGGGAAGGCGACATAGGCGAGGAACATGGCAAAGGCAAGGTGGATCGCCCGTGCCTGGGTTGCGTTGATGACAAAAATATTCAACATAAATGGCAGGGGCGATGCGTACCATAGTTGAAAGAATGTCCACATCAGGGGGATGAAAAAGAGAACTTTTTTGGAAAAAGCTCCCAACGGGGCACGTCCCCCTGTGTCGGCATCAGCAATCATCTCTTCTAGTTGATGATCGTTGAGGGTGGTTTCTGTCGGTTTAGTCATGCTTCGACTCCTTTTTAGTAAAATACGGAAAGCTGCCGCCGTAGTGGGTATGTAAATAGCTCTGAATTGTCTTATGCCCTATTGGACAAAGATAAATAGCCCACGAGTCTGTAACACGTAGATTTCCTAAAACAGCAAATAAATAGATAGTTGCTCTGATGATATGCTATGTAAAGACTAACAGAAAACTAGATAAAAAATAAGAAAAGGTTCTTATTTTAAGGGTGAAAATAGTAGCTGTTGGAAAATATTCCACCAATAAAAATTGGGGGAAGCGCAATCTGTGGCCTATACTTGTCCACTTCAGCAAGCTGAGGTGGAAAAGCATAGGCGGTCTACAATAAACGAAAGGCCTACATTAAACCAGCTTCTTTGTAGTACTTCACCGCACCGGGATGAAGAGGTGCTGAGAGACCATCTTTGATCATCTCTTCTTTTTTCAGGTTAGCAAAGGCTGGATGCAGCTTTTTGAAGGTATCAAAGTTTTCAAATACAGATTTGACAACGGTGTAAACAACCTCATCGGGTACATCGGTGGAGGAAACGAGGGTTGCTCCAACGCCAAAGGTTTTCGCATCTTCAGGATTACCACGGTACATGCCGCCCGGGATGGTGGCGATTCGGTAGTAATCATTGTCGGCAACGAGTTTATCAACAGCTGGGCCATCTACATTGACCAAAACTGCTTCGCAGGAGGTAGTGGCCTCTTTGATGGAACCGTTTGGATGTCCTGCTGCAAAGACGATGGCATCAACCTTGTTGTCACAGAGGGCCTTAGCCTGTTCGGACGCTTTGAGCTGAGAGATCAACTTGAAATCATCTCTGGTCCAACCGATTGCCTTGAGAAGTACAGCGGTGGTGCCGTTCTGGCCGGAACCGGGGTTGCCAATATTGAAGCGCTTGCCCTTGAGGTCAGTGAAATTTTTAACGCCTGAGTCAGCACGGGCGACAACTGTGTAGGGTTCCGGGTGCAGAGAGAACACAGCACGCAATTTTTTATTTGGTCCCTTCGCAGCAAATTTGCTTGTGCCGTTATAGGCATGATACTGCCAGTCAGACTGGGCGATTCCCATATCGAGTTCGCCTGCAGCAATTGTGTTGAGGTTATATATGGAACCACCGGTAGCCTCAACGTTGGCCCGAATGCCGTGTTTTTTCTGGCCTTTATTTACTAAACGAGCGATGGCAGCGCCTGTGGGGTAATATACACCGGTAACGCCACCGGTTCCGATGGTAACAAAGGTTTGGTCTGCTGCAACTGCGCTTGACATGGTAGCAAAAGCGGTTACACAACCAAAAGCGATTGCGGCCAATATGGATGTTTTTTTCATACATGTACCTCTTTTTTTAGTGGATGGATAAAGGGCCCTTGTCTCTGGGCAGTGGCCAAAGAAAGAAGCTGAATTCTCTTATGCGAAGCTATTGCAAAGAGATCCCTGCAAACAAGATGGATTCAAGAAAATGAATTCGCTCTCCCTAGTCCACACTGAAATGACGAAAATGTCAAGTTTTTTGCTTTGTCTGGTCGGAGGGAAAAGTTTTTGGGGTAGGCAACGACTTTGTAGGAAGAATGGCTTGAAATGGCCTTAAGACAGGGTTTTGAACTTGTCTTTTCAAGAATTTTACGGCATGGCAGAATAAAACTGCTTATGGTACATTAATAGGTTTTATAACTTCTAATCATTAAATATTCACATATAAAATATCATGGCAATATTAAAAATTTGTACATACCCGGATCCTGTGTTGAGGAAAGAGACTGTGGCTATCACTGTCTTTGATGAAAAATTGGTCAAGCTTACCGAAGATATGGCGGAGACGATGTACGATGCTCCGGGTATTGGTCTTGCTGCTCCGCAAATTGGGGAATCTCTCAAGCTTGTTGTGGTGAGTACTGCTAGGAGGGAAGATTCCAAGCAAGAGTATATGGTTATGGCCAATCCTGAAATAGTTGAGAAGGAGGAGAGCCAGGTTGATGAAGAGGGTTGCCTCAGTGTTCCGGAGCTTCTCGCTATGGTAAAACGGTATCGTAAGATCAAGGTGAACTATCAGGATATAAATGGTGAACCTTGTAGTATGACCGTTGAAGATCGCTTTGCCGTTGTCCTTCAGCACGAAATTGATCATCTTAACGGAATCCTCTTTTTAGATCATCTTTCTTCCTTAAAGCGTAACCTGTATAAGAAAAAGGTGAAAAAATGGTTTCTTCCCAGATAGAGAGTGAAGAAAAATCTTTGCGGATTATTTTCATGGGCACCCCTGACTTTGCCTCCTCAAACCTTCGGGCCCTGCTTGCGGGACCTGATCAGGTGGTGGCTGTGGTCACCCAACCAGACCGACCCAAGGGACGTGGAAAAAAATTGACCTCGCCACCGGTGAAGGTAATTGCTGAAGAGGCAGGGCTACCTGTTTTACAACCCACCAAGGTGCGTACCGATGAATTTCTGGAGGCGCTTGCCGCCTATGCTCCTGATCTTATTGTGGTCACAGCCTATGGTCGTATTCTTCCTAAGCCCATTCTAGATTTGGCCCCATTGGGCTGTATAAATGTGCATGGTTCACTTCTGCCAAAATATAGGGGGGCAGCACCTATTCAATGGGCGGTTATTCAGGGTGATGATGAGGTTGGCGTAACTACCATGCAGATGGATGAGGGGATGGATACCGGCGATATTTTGTTGCGTAAAATTATCATTCCTAGTCCTGACGAGACGGCAGGGACCCTCTTTGACAAACTTGCCGAACTTGGTACCTCTGCCCTATTGGAGACTATTGAAGGTTTGAAGAAAGGAACCATCAGGGCTGAAGCGCAGGATCATGCTCAGGCAACTGAGGCGCCTATGTTGAGTAAAAACGATGGTTTGATTGATTGGTCACGAACGGCAACGGAGCTAGAGTCTCTTATCCGGGGTATGGATCCATGGCCCAGTGCCTTCTGTTTTCTGGAGGGGAAACGCCTGCGCCTGTTTATGCCCGAGGTCTCCTATCAAAAGACCGATGCCCAGCCTGGAGCAGTTTTGCGTGCTGGCAGGGATGGTTTATTGATTGCTACCGGAAAAAATTGTCTGCTGGTTAAAGAGATCCAACCAGAGGGTAAAAAACGTATGACAGTCGAGGCCTTTTTATGCGGGGCAAAAATAGGGGCTGAAACAGTCCTGAAAACCACTTGATACCTTATGTCTCGAATTTGTTATCTTGATTGTTTTTCAGGGGTCAGTGGCGATATGTTGCTTGGCGCCTTTCTGGATGCAGGGGTTGAGGTCGCGGCCCTGGAGGCAGGTCTGGCAGCCCTTCACCTTGATGATCTGATCTTAAGGACAAAGAGGGTGGAGGATTGCGGTCTGTCTGCCATTAAGGTTGATGTGGATTCTTCTCGCCGTCAGAACCTACGTACTTTGCCGGATCTGCTTCGCATTCTGCAAGAGAGCGATCTGAGCTCGCTGGTACAGGAGCGCGCCGCTTTAGTCTTTACCGCCATAGCTTCAGCAGAGGCTAAAGTACATGGGACAAGCCTTGAGCAGGTGCATTTTCATGAAATAGGTGCTCTGGATACCATTGCCGATGTAGTGGGTGTTGTTCTCTGTCTGGAACTTCTGCAGATTGATCAGCTTGTCTGTTCACCTCTGCCCCAACCGCGGGGTTTTATTGACTGTGCCCATGGCAGAATTCCACTGCCTGCACCGGCAGTTTGTGAGATTTTGCGTGGGGTGCCATCCTATGGAGTTGCTCTGGAGCAGGAGTTGGTGACGCCGACGGGTGCGGCTTTGGTTAAGGCTCTTGTCGGTGCTTTTGGTCAGTTTCCCCCCATGCAGCAACTGGCAGTCGGGTACGGGGCGGGGAGTCAAAGACTTGCCAATGGTCAGCCTAATCTGCTGCGGATTTTTGTGGGAACCCCTGATGATGTCCTTGAGGAACAGCAGGTGGAGGTGATTGAGACCAATCTTGATGACTGGAATCCTGAATCTTATCCCTATCTCTGTGAGCGTTTATTTGAACATGGTGCCCTTGACGTGAGTCTTGCCCCTATTCAGATGAAAAAGGGGCGTCCTGGATTTTGTCTTCAGGTTATTGCCGGGCGGGAAGATAGTGCTCAACTTAAAGATATTGTCCTGCTGGAGACAACGGCCCTGGGGCTTCGTTTTCGTTTTGAATATCGCCGCACCCTGCCACGCCGAGAGCTGCATATCGAGAGTCCTTGGGGGACGATGCGGGTAAAAGAGGTTCAGCGGGGGGGCAGGCGAGTTATTATACCGGAGTATGAAGAGTGCAGACGCGTTGCAGGGGAGTATGACCTGCCACTACAAGAGGTCTATGGCAGGATCCAAGGATTGAATTTTTATGAATAAGCTTATTATGATTTTGGCAACGGGATTCTATTCAGGTCTCTTACCCAAGGCTCCGGGCACCTGGGGTTCTCTGGTGGCGATACTGCTTTGGTTACCGCTTAGGGGACTGAGCTTACCGCACTATTTGCTTATGCTCTTGCTCGTCTTTATCCTGGGCTTTTTGGTGGCCGGTACAGCCGAAAAATTGATGAATCGTCCAGATGCTGGTGCCATTGTCATCGATGAGATCCTAGGGATGTTTATCACCCTTATGTTTGCTCCAAATCACCCTATGGCCTGGTTCATAGGTTTTATCTTTTTTCGTATTTTTGATATTTGGAAACCCGCTCCGGTTTCGTGGTTTGATCAGCATATGCACGGAGGGCTTGGCATTATGCTTGATGACGTGATGGCAGGTATCTATGCCCTTGCCTCTTTACAGCTCTTTTGGTTTTTCTTTGGGGATTTTCTGATTTAGTTGTGTCTGGTAATCTCTGCTGTGGCTTCGGTGAAATTTGGAATCGTTGTCTTCTCTGAAAGGATTATTGTTTCCAGGCTAGTCTCTGTTGATGCCTTGCTTGGGCCGCCGCCTATAAGGGTGCCGATAAGCAGGGCACAAAATACAAGAGAGATGTAGATGATAAACATTAAATTACCTGGATCTGTGGTTATCCCTGAACGTGCTGTTTTTTCGCTTCTCATAATCTATTCTCTTTTTTGTTGTTAATTATATTAAACTACCCACTATTATATAGAAAACATCTTTGTGACATAGAGATGATGAAAAAATGACAGATTATGACAGTTTGTCAAGAAAAGCCGGAAAAAATTTGTCTGCTTACGGTCAATAGGTCATAGTTGAGGGATGAGGATGGGATATAAGATAGTATTGGTGGAAGATGATGATGTCCTTCGGGCAAATTATAGTCAGGCCCTGGAGCGGGAAGGTTATGTTGTCAGCTGTTATGCCTCTCGCTTAGAGGCAGAGCGTGCTTTTGTGGAAGAATTACCGGATCTTGCCGTCTTGGATATTATGCTTGGCGAAGAGATGGAGGGCGGGTTTGAGGTGTGCCGTCATCTGCGCCAACTCTCTCCCACCATTCCCATAATATTTCTTACCGCCCGCAATTCTGACCTGGATAGGGTCTCGGGCCTGCGTCTTGGTGCCTGGGATTATCTGACCAAGGATACAACGACCCTGGATTTTTTACCGGTGAGGATATCGACTCTCTTTAAGGTTATTGAATCGTTGCAAAGACCAAAGGATGATCTTGGTGTTGAGGTGCATAGTGGCTCATTGCGAATGAACGAGGATCGCAAACAGGTCTTTTGGCAGGGTCAGCAGGTAAATTTAACCCTGACTGAATTTTGGCTTCTCTATAGTCTTGCCCGCCGGCCCGGGCATGTGAAATCCCATGATCAGCTTATGGGGGCTGCCAATATTATTGTGACGAATAATGCCATAGCTGCTCATATTCGACGTATACGTGATAAGTTCCGTGAGCTTGATGATGCCTTTGATGCTATTCGTACGGAGTATGGTATGGGGTATCGCTGGGTGTTAGATGATATTTCCAGGTAAAGGAGGAGAGATGATGGTGACTGCTATTATTTTGCTCAGAGTAGAGCGGACAAAGGTTAATGATGTTGCAGAGAAACTTGCGGATACAGAGGGGGTATCTGAGGTCTATTCGGTGAGTGGCAGGTATGATCTTATTGTCATTGTCCGGGTGGCGAGCAATGATGATCTTGCCGATCTGGTAACAGAGAAGATGAATCCCATAAAAGAGATAACCGATTCAGAGACCATGCTTGCCTTTAAGGCCTTTTCGCCCCACGATCTTGAAGCAATGTTTTCCGTTGGTATGTAGAATTCCGAGAGCGTATTATGCGAATTTCCCTGCGTTTGAAGTTGACCCTCACCTCTCTCCTCCTCTTGCTGATTCCACTTTCTGGTCTGCGTTTCAGCGATATGATCCAGGAAGATCTGTTGATAACTCGCAAGGAGACAATGCTTTTTTCTGCCCGGGCCGTTGCCTCTACCCTAACGGGACGTTCTGGACTTTTTGCTCGTGAGCAGTTTCTCTCTCTTAATCCCGGCACAGACCTCTATCTCTATCCGCTTACCGGCCCCATTCGTATTAATGGCCTGCAGGATGATTGGCAGGAGCAACCCGGCAGTTTCCAGCTCTTTGGTAAAGAGCATTTGAGGTCAGCGACTGACTCCTCGTCTGCCTTTTATTTTCGTCATCGCTCAGGTATTTGGCAGGATTACCTCTATGCCTTTTTTGAGGTGCATGATGCCACCGTTGTTTATCGCCCCCCTCAATCTCTACGTCTTGATACCTCTGATTTTCTTGAAATAAATACCGAAGATGCCAATGGTCTTTCCCGTCGTTATCTTATAACCACCAGCAAACCAGGTTGGGTGAATGGTTTTTTGATGGCCGAGAGTGGAGCCTATGCTCGGCGGATAGAGCGTCGTATTCAGGGGATGTGGAGGCAGACAGCCGATGGCTATGCCATCGAAATTCGTATGCCTATGTCTCTTGTTGGTCGTAAACTGGCGTTTTCTGTGGGCAATGTGAACAGTAGTCTGCAGCCAAGGCTAGAGGAAATTATAGGTACTGCTGGTAGGGAGGAGCGTAACAGTCTTGGTCGGGCCATTGCCCCATCGGTTGAAATCCAGAAGATATTGCAGGAACTGGATCGGCCCCATTCTCGGGTGCTTATTGTTGACAGTAATCGAAAGGTTCGGGCAACATTTGGCCACTTACTTGACCAGGTACGACAGGAGGAGGCAGAGGCGGATTCTCTGCTGAGCAAGGCAAGCAGGGCCATTTATTTAGTTTTGAGGCCTTTTTACCATGTTTTTATGAAACCATTTTCTCCCGCTCTTATCACCAGTCAGCCAACAAGCTTTGATAGCGAGGAGATCCGCTTGGCCCTTGCAGGAAAATCGAGCGTTACCCATTATACCGTAGAGGAGAGTGATGTTGAGGTGATGGCGGCCATTGTGCCCCTGATAAATAAGGGGAATATCATTGGTGCGGTTGTGGTTGAGCAGACAACAAACTCTATTTTAGCCTTGCAAAACAGGCTAATAGAAGAGTCTATCAGCTTGGGTATATTGATTTTTTCCCTTACCTCCTTTGCCCTTCTTTTCTTTGCCTCCCGTCTCTCCTCTCGGATACGGCGCCTGCGCGATCAGGCTGCAGCTGCCATTGGCGGTGGAGGTCGGGTGCAGGCCAGTATTCGTCCGGCTACCACAAGGGACGAAATCGGTGATTTGAGTCGCACCCTGGCCATGATGTTATCTCAGATCAGGGAGCAAAATGAGTATCGGGAAAAAATGGCGGATAATCTTGAGCATGAGATGCGTACCCCTTTGGCGGCGGCCTCTGCCTCTCTACAAAATCTAGACAGAGAACTGGTGGCACCCGGCAAACGGATTCAAAATTATCTTGATTGGGCAATTTTAGATATCGCCAGGATGGATAATTTACTGACGGTGATTCGCGATGCGACATCGCTTCAGGACGCCCTGCAAAGAGATATCAAAGAGCGTTTTGATCTGGCTCGGGCCCTTGAAATGTGGGTCGAGCATGTTTGGCAGCCTGCCTTTATCGATGTGGAGTTTCATTACAAGAAGGGTGGAAATGCTATTTTTATTTATGGTGACCCTACCCGTATTCATCAGATGTGTGATAAAATTATTGAGAATGCAGTGAGCTTTCATCAGAAAAACACACCAATAGTTATAGCTTTATCCTGTGAAAACCAGCAAATTCGTCTGGAGATGAGCAATGAGGGGCCGAGTCTTTCCTTGGAACAATGCCGGCAGGTTTTTAACTCCATGGTTTCACTGCGTACCCAGAAGGATGAGCAACCGCATTTGGGTCTTGGTCTCTTCGTTGTCCGTACCATTGTTGAGCATCACGATGGTCAGGTGCAGGTGGCAGCATTGGAGGATGGCAGGGAGGGGGTTTGTTTTACCATTTTCTTTCCGGTAGGGTAGGAAAAGGGAAGTAGAGTTTATTTTATATGGGGAGTTGGTAAGTATGACAGAAAAAAAATATCATCACCTTGTCTATGGTAGTCTGGAGGATTGCCTGACGGGAGAAGAGCTGCTTGATACCGATGATGAACGTATCCGTCAATTTCTTAGTCGAATGATGCTGGAGGAAAAGGGTTATTTGCCGGAACAGTTATCTCCCCGCGTCTCTGTAGAGACCTTTTTTGCCAATCTTTTTGTCCGTTCTTCCATAGAATTAGTGGTCTCCTCTGCTGGCAGAGATTTTCTTATTATTCGTTATGGGCCTGGTTCTCTTGTCAGTCGGGAGCGGGCGGCCATCGCTGCGGCCCGAGTGCTCAACGATCAGTATAGGATTCCACTTGCCATGGTGACCAATGGTAAGGAGGCGGAGTTGCTTGATACTATTACTGGTAAAGTTCTGGGTGATGGGTTAGATTCAATACCAGATGCTGTCTTGGCTGAAAGACTTGTCCCTGATCTTACCTATCTGCCTCCCCTAAAAAACAAGCAACGTGAAAGAGAGCTGCGTATTCTTAATGCCTTTGATTTAGAGCGGTGTTGTCTCTCCTAGGGCGGAGTGAGGGCGGTAAGAGTGGCAGAAAAGTTTTCCCGATAGTATTTGTAGTCTTTTGCGTTGGTTACGAGATTAAAATTAGATAGGAAGGATGTATTATGTCACAAAGCCAAAAAGAGTGGAACAAGGGTAGCTGGAAAAATTATACGGCACTACAACAGCCTAACTGGCCAAATGAAGGCGCTGTTGAGAAGGTTTTGGCAAATCTCAGTCAATTGCCCCCCCTGGTTTTTGCAGGTGAAATTCGTAATCTCAAGCAACAGTTGGCAAAGGCTGTGACCGGTGAGGCATTTTTGCTTCAGGGTGGTGATTGTTCAGAAAATTTTTCTCAAGTGACAGCTCCAAAAATTCGTGAAACCCTTCGGGTTCTCCTACAGATGGCCGTTGTTCTTACCTATGCAGGTGATAAGCCCGTTATTAAGGTGGGCCGTCTTGCCGGCCAATTTGCCAAACCTCGTTCCTCCGATACCGAGACCATTAATGGGGTGACCCTGCCCTCATATCGTGGCGATATGGTCAACTGTCCGGACTTTACCGAGACTTGCCGGGTGCCAAACCCTAAGTTGATGCTCAAGGGCTATAATATGGCCGCTTCGACCCTTAATCTGGTGCGGGCATTTACCCGTGGTGGTTTTGGCTCTTTGCACCGTGTTCAGGCCTGGAATCAGGAGTTTGTTGCCCAGTCTCCCATGGGCAGATCCTATGATCGTTTGGCCAAACAGATAGATCAGACAATTAAGTTCATGGGGAATATTGGTATTGCCGCTGATAATCCGTTAATTGAGCAGACCCAACTCTTCACCTCCCATGAGGCCCTTCTCCTTCAGTATGAAGAGGCTATGACCCGAGTGGATTCCACCGCCGGGGGTTGGTATGACTGTTCGGCCCATATGTTATGGATTGGTGAGCGTACCAGACAGCTTGGCGGTGCTCATGTTGAGTTTCTGCGTGGGGTGCTTAATCCCATTGGCATTAAGGTTGGTCCTAATAATGATCCCGATGATATCAAGCGTCTCTGCGAGACCCTCAATCCGGAGAATGAGGCGGGCCGAATTACCCTTATTACCCGTCTTGGCGTCAAGGAGATTGAAAAATCCCTGCCGCCCCTTCTCCGTGAAATGAAGCGGGAGGGACATAATATTGTTTGGAGTTGTGATCCAATGCATGCCAATACCTATACGGCAACATCAGGTCATAAGACCAGGAACTTTAATGACATTCTCTCTGAACTTACCTGTTTCTTTGAAAGTCACTGGTCCGAGGGTACTATTCCCGGCGGTGTCCATTTTGAGATGACAGGTGAAGACGTCACAGAATGTACAGGCGGGGCTCGTAATATTGTAGATGAGGAATTGGCCAGAAATTATCTGACCACCTGTGACCCTCGTCTTAATGCAGAGCAGAGTTTAGAAGTTGCCTTCCAAATTGCAGATATGATTCGTAGTTAGTTTTTCCCTCCCAGATAAAGGATCAAGAAGATTGCATTTTTGTAATCTTCTTGATCCTTTTTTTTATCCCGCATACAATTATTCATAAGAGTATATTTTCTTGTCCTTGCGTTCAGCTCTGCCTGTTCCAGGTTCTTTTGTTGCCTCTAAGGAGATATTATTATGAATAGTTGGTCCCCAGCCCTTACAAGGGGTATTTGTCTGCATCTTCTCTGTTCTTTTTTCTTTGTTACCAGTCTTGCCTATGCCTCGGAAAATGATCTGGAAATTTTGGAAAAATCGTCCAAGGCCTTTGCCTCTGTTGCCCGGCAGGCAAAACCTGCTGTCGTTAATATTCGAGTGGAGAAGACGATTAAGGGTGGGCAGATGGATGGCTGGCAAATACCCGATGAGATGCTAGAACATCCGTTTTTTAAGCAATTTTTTGGTCCCCAGTTACGTAAAAGGCAAAATGTGCCTCCACGTCTCCAACAAGGCCAAGGTTCCGGCTTTATCGTTAGTGACGATGGCTATATCCTCACCAATAATCATGTGGTTGATGGTGCTGACTCTATTACAGTACGTCTTAATGATGACAGCAGTTATCAGGCAAAGCTTATTGGTACCGATCCCCTCTCCGATGTCGCCCTTATAAAAATAGAGAGTTCGAAAAAATTACCAAGTCTGGCCATGGGCAGTTCTGCTGCTCTGGAGGTGGGTGAGTGGGTAATTGCCATTGGTAATCCCTTTGGCTTGAGCCAGACTGTAACGGTGGGTATTGTGAGCGCCAAGGGCCGGAGTCAGGTGGGGCTTAATGAGTATGAAAATTTTATCCAAACCGATGCGGCTATTAATCCAGGTAACAGTGGTGGACCCCTCCTTAATATAAGAGGTCAGGTGATTGGTATAAACTCAGCCCTCTTCTCCCAGACGGGTGGTTATATGGGCATCGGTTTTGCCATTCCCATTGATATGGTAAAGTCCATTGAAAGACAGTTGCAGGCAACGGGGAAGGTAAGTCGCGGCTGGCTTGGGGTGATGATTCAGGATATAGATGAAAACCTGGCCCAATCCTTTGGCCTGAAGAGCAGCTCTGGTGTATTGCTGACAGGTGTTCAGCCTGATTCTCCTGCTGAAAAAGGTGGTTTACTTGGTGGTGATGTTATTATCGCAATTGATGGCAGTGCTGTGAAAAACGCCTCGGCCCTGCGTAACAGGGTGGCACTGGTACTGCCCGGGAGCAAGGTCGTCCTGCAGGTCATTCGTAAGGGCAAAAAAAGAGATATAGGGGTGCTGATTGGTGAGCGGCCCGTCGGAGCCAATGGACTCTCAATTGAGGACCATACGGTCCTTAATAATAACTTTGGTCTCTCCTTTGAAAAACTTACCCCGGAAATTGCGAAAAAATTCGGTTATGCCCAGAAAAAGGGGGTTGTCATCAGGGAGGTAGCCCCCCAGAGCCCTGCCAGCAGGGCAGGACTTAAGGCCGGAATGCTCATTGAGGAGGTGAACCGAATGGCTATAGGTCAGGTTGCCGATATCAAAAAGGCTTTAGCTCTGGGAAAGGATGCCAGGCATGTACTCCTGCGAGTAGGATTTGGCCAGGGCAGTCGCTATATCGCCTTGGTTGCAAAATAATAAGAGTCTTTTTTGAAAAAGTGAAGAGCCCCCTAGCCATTCGGTAGGGGGCTCTTTTCGTGGCGATGCGGTTGGTTGCCCGCCTGGTGGATATGTCGATGCTCGTGTATATGGCCGGCAGGACAGAGATTGATTCTGCCCTCTTCGACTGTATAGAGCTCTTCTGTGACGCTATCAAGAAAATCAAGATCGTGGGAGATGATAAGTTGGCTCTGCGCTAGCCCATTTAATATTTCCACCAGTCGATCCTGGGTACGGGGGTCAAGGTTGTTGGTGGGTTCATCGAGGAGGAGTATTTTCGGTTTCATGGCCAGGATGGTGGCCAGGGCCACCAACTTTTTCTCTCCACCAGAAAGTCTGTGGGTGATCCGCTCTTCGAAACCATAGAGGCCAAGACCTTCCAGGGTATTCTGGGCCACCTCCCTTGCCTCTTCCGGACCTGCCCCGAGATTGAGGGGGCCAAAGGCAACGTCTTCCAGTACCGTGGGAGAAAAAAGTTGGTCGTCTGAGTTTTGAAAGAGAAAGCCCACCTCCTTTCGCAGTTGATAGAGATCCTTTTTGCAACTCACCTCCCTGCCCTGAAAGAGCAATCTGCCCTCTGTTGGTTTTAACAGACCTACTATCAGATGGAAGAGGGTGGTCTTGCCTCCGCCATTTGGACCGATAATGCCTGTCCTGCCCTGGCCGAGGGAGAGGTTGATATCTCTGATGGCAGGTTCTGTTGCCGCAGGATATTGGTAGCAGATGTTTTCGAGTTTTATGAGTGGAGTCATGTTTTTTAAAGGAGTATTTGCCCGGCAAGTATGCCCGTCATTGCCAGGGATGCCAGGCAGAAAAAGAGGGTGTCTGTTCGGTTTATGTGGCCACTCTTCAAGGGGATGAGTTGGCCGGTGAAGCCTCGCAATACCATTGCCTGATGGATGCGAAGAGCCCGGTTATGGCTTTTAACAAGTGTCATGCCAAAGAGGTAGGCGAAGGTTCGATAGGTGTGTAGGGAGCTTTTCGGGGTGAAACAACGCATCTGAGCGGCCCGTAACAGTGTTTTGTATTCATTGTGGATAACAAAAATATAGCGGTAGGCAAAGAGGAGGATGAAACAGAGTTTTTCCGGGAGATGGAGACGTTCAAGGCCGTGTCCTAAATCTGCGGGAGTTGAGGTGGAGAGCAGGCTCATCAGGGCAAGCAGGGCGGTATTGGTTTTTATGGTGATGAGCAGGGCCAGATCTATCCCCTCCCTGTTCAGGGCCAGGGGACCAAATTTTATGGTTTCCCCTCCTTGGAGTGGTAGGGTAAGCCAGATAAAGAGTGTCAGGGTATTGACCATAAGGAGGCGTCTGCCCACAGCCAGAGGTGAGAGGCGACTAAAAAGGAGAAAGACCAGGGCCAGGGCCAGTAGACAGAGGGTCGGCTCCACGGTCTTTTGCACTGCCACCTGCAGGGAAAAGCAGGCGGCAACAATCAACTTTGTCCGTGCATCAAGCTTATGAAGCAGGGAGTTGCCGGAGGAAAAATCTTCCCCCATCATTGGCTGTTCTTGATCGTGGAGAGTGGATGCATATATGTCCAGAGAACCGCCCCTATTTCTACTCCCTTATCCTCGCCCTGCGGGTTTTTCAGGGTATAGTCAGCCTCGGTGAGTGCTGCAAACCCCCACCAACCCGCCTGCGGACAGCTAAAGCTGAAGACACCATCTCTGTCTGCCTTAATCACCTGGGTGACATGGTAGTCACTTGGGGCGGAGAACTTATTGTCCCGGTTATAGAATTCAACCTCTACCTCTGCATGGGCAAGGGGTTTTCCCTTGATCAGTACCTGGCCGACAAAGGTGTTGCCGGCGTAGTTGCCAAAGGGGCGGAGTCGCGGCACTATTTCAGCCGGTAGGCCCAGGGCTTGATCCCAACCCTCATCATCACCAAAGGCGGGGATGATAGTCTTGGTATAGTGAATAATAGAGAGGTCTTCGCCGGGCTCCCAGTAGGGCTGTGGCTCCATGACGAATTGGTAAATCCCCGGTCGTTTGAAGCTGTAATCTGTTTGCCATGCCTGATGGCCCATAAGGGAGTTGGCCCGAAGCCTTGGCTTAAGATCTCTTGTCTTTCCCCCACTGGTGACGGTGAAGGAGGCAGGCATCGCCAGATCCATGCCAACCAGTTCAAAGGGGTGGGAAAATGAGAGTTGGATATTGGCTGTTCGCTTCTTTTGACCGATGATGTCACTGTCGGGGATAAGCATGCCAAAATGGGCAAGGGCGGGGCTTGCCAGTAGCGATAGTAGAAGGGAGAGACAGCATGTTTTCTTGATCATGGAAGCTTCCTTATTTTTTTCGAGATTGAAGGTAGGCGGCAATGCCAGCAAGGCCTATAATATAGCCAATTCCTCCGAATATATCCTGTAGGCTTGGTCCTGCTTCAGCCTGGGCGGCCAGATGTCGGCGGATGGGGCTGAGCTGTTTGTTTAGCTCTCTACGCACTATTTTCTCCACCTCTGTTATGGTGACAGAGAGTTCTGGTACTGTCTTCTCTTGCCGCTGAGGTGAAGGAGTTTGAGGGGCCTGGGCCACGGGGGCATTATCCAGATAGTCTTCCCCGCGCAATAACCACTCACCTCTATGGCCATTACCTGCGTTGACCACAATTTTCAGATCCTGGCTCTGGCCGGTAGGTTTTATCGGGATAGGGAAATGAAAGATACCATCTTGGTTGGTACTGCCCTGAATAATTACCCTGCCATCGCGCAGGACCTCTATTCTGGCCAGCTGTGCGGCTCTGCCGCCACTGAACTCGCTCTCGCAGGTGATCTGGGTCCCGTCCTTATAGGCAAAAACCCGAACCTTATGCGCCTGGGCAGTCGCTGCCAGAAAAAAGATGGTGGTGAAGGTGAAGAGCCAGAACAATCCTTGTCCTGTGCCTCTTTTTTGTAGTCGAGGCGAATTTTTTTTAAGGAGTTTCATTTGGTCTTGAGTTGGAGAAATTCAGGTTGCACCTTGGCAAGAAAGGTGACGGCAAACATGGTGATGATTCCCTCGATGAACATTAGAGGAATGTGGGCTATGCAGACCAGCTTTGCTGTATTGAAAAATTGCTGATCGCTGGCAAAGAGAGAGCCCGCCATAAAGAGGGTGCCTAGGAGTACGGCAATAAAACCACTGGCAAAGGCTGCTACTTTCTGCCCCTTTTTCCCCGATGTCAGGAGGGGGCGAAAGAGGAGGTAGCAGATAATTGCCGGTACTGCCATATTGGCGGTGTTGACCCCGAGTACGGTAAATCCTCCATATTGAAAAAAGAGGACCTGGAGAAAAAGGGCGGTGAGGATAGCGGGAAAGCAGGCCCAGCCCAGGGTAATTCCCATCAGGCCGGAGAGAATGAGGTGGACATTGGCGGGGCCGACGGGAACGTGGATCAGGCTGGCAACAAAAAATGTTGAAGTAAGGAGGGCGGTGGTCATGATCTTTTCACCGTCGAGATGTTTTAGACCCATGGCCGTGCCGGCAACGGTAATTACTCCACCCAGGGCTAAAACCGGTGGGCTGAGGACGCCTTCAGATATATGCATATAATGCCTCCAAGAAAGTAACACGAAAAATTAAATTGTGTTACTGTAGTGGGCGAATAGAGTAAAGTCAAGATCTTATATTGGGGAAACTCTTTTCTCGCTTTATTCAGGTCTCCCTCTGTTGAAGGCCTGTAGGAGATCTGTTTGCAAATGTTCAGGTTTGTGCTCTGGAAAGATATTGCGCTGAATTTTATGTTCTCCTGCCCGGAGCTATGATGAGATTTCTCTAAAGGAAAAGAGAAAGGACGGTTAATATATGGGAGAGAAGTACAATCACTAATAGATGGATATGGCAATATTGTTGCTGTTCCCGTCGCCCCCCCGTTACATATATGAAAGGGAGAAGATATGGAATACTGTACTGAATTTCTTGAGCGGATAAAGAGGACACCTAGTTCCATCAGTTATCGTTTCAAGATGCCCGAGGGCTTTAGTTTTGTCGCTGGTCAATATATGCTGGTAGATTTAGGTGATGAACTTGCCCGTCCCCTGTCGCTGAGTAGCTGCCCTCAGGAGGGTGGTTTCATTGAATTTACCAAACGAATGATTGGTAGTCCATACTGCATGCGCCTGGAATCCCTGCAACGTGGAGAGGCAATCAGGGTAGCGGGGCCCTTTGGCGAATTTTGTTGCCCGGACTCAGGCGAGCCTCTTGTCCTGATCGCCGGTGGTATTGGCATCACCCCGATTAGGAGTATTCTCACCAGCCTTAAGGAAGAAAGAGGAGAGACCACTCTTATCTACGGAAATCAGAACAGAGAGGATATTGCCTTTAGAGATGAACTGGAGCACCTGAGCCTCGCCCATTACCATCTGGTTCATGTCCTCTCCGATGCTACTGGCATGGAAAACGCCTATCAGGGATTTATAAACGCCGACATTCTTGCCAGGGAGGTGCCGAAGGGTAGCATTGGTCAATATATGGTCTCGGGTCCACCGCTCATGGTTGAGGCCATAAAAAAAGGACTGGCCGGGATTGGGGTTGCCGAGGAGCGGATTCGTACCGATATATTTCTTGGCTATTAGCCTGGCCGAGCAAGGCTTCTTTGTATGGGATATTTGAGTGAGTAGGTGCTAGTATTGGCTCTGTTTGCCGAGCCTCCTGTTCTTTGTGGGAGGCTGAACCTATTTATAATAATTGCAATAGATGAAGATGACAAAATTTGAGATAGAGCCCATTGGTATTGTTCACTCCTGTTTTAGCGAAAAATTTGGTATTCCCCGTCAGCCCGGTCTGGTCCATTCCTCGGTGGCCGAGCTGGAGCTACTTCCGCCCTGGAATCGTCAGGAACTGGTGGCTGGGCTAAGCGAATTCACCCATATCTGGGTTCACTTTGTCTTTCATAAGACCATTGAGGCTGGCTGGCGGGAGTCTATCCGGCCTCCTGGTCTGGGTGGAAAAAAGCGGGTGGGGGTCTTTGCCAGCAGAAGTCCGCATCGTCCTAATCACATGGGGATGTCCGTGGTGCGTCTGCGGGGGATACGAGCCAGCAAGGGCAAGGTCTTTCTGCAACTTTCCGGTATTGATCTCTTGGATGGCACCCCGGTGGTCGATATAAAACCCTATGTGGCCTATAGCGATAGTATTCCCGAGGCGTCCTCTTCCTATGCAGGGAGCTTTTTCCCTGTCCGGGTACGATTGAGGGGGGATGTGCTCTCTTTTTGTGAGAAATATCAGGATGAAAGTGGACGTGATTTGGCAGAGCTGATCAGGGAGGTGCTTGCTCAGGACCCAAGGCCTGTCAGTCAGCGGGGTAAAAGGGATGTGTTTGGCGTTTTGCTATGGCAGGTAAATGTACGTTTTCGGGTGGTGTTGGAGGAGGGTGAGGAGATCTTTGAAGTATTTTCCTGTGTTAACCTATAATGTAATGTCGCTCTTCAGGGTGCAGTATACTCGTCCACCAAAGGCGTAGTCTTTGCTTATGAGGTTATAGAAAAAGCTTCCTCCTCTTATGGTGTTTGCTCCGCTGACAATAAGTGTCTTGTCAGGACAGAAGATGCTCTTTTTCTTGCCGTTATGGATAAGCTTTTGGCTAAAGAGCTGTTGGTCCTTATCAAGCTTGGTCACTACCACATCTCCCAGGAGGGTGAGTATCTCTGTGCCTTGATTGTAGAGAGCGGTTTTAGATCTCACCTTGGTGATATTGTTGGTCTCGTCATAGAGATCAGCGTCGATATCGGTGAGAGTAAAAATTTTGGATGTGGTACCGGTACTGGCTTTTTGGGCGCGGATAACGGTATTTTTTTTATCACCTTCAAACTGTGATATAACCACCTTCTGCATGATGAAGCTCTGCCCCTGTACGATATCTTTTTTGCCCTTGGGATTGAAATCACCCCGTGGACTGAGAAAGTTTCCTACAGGAATCTTCCATAGGGGAAAGGTGAGGATGAATATTAGGGGAATAACCCAGACCTTGTTACGGCGGATCATTTGTTCAGATACTTCTGGAGTAAGGTCTCTTTCAAGCCCTTGCCTTCGATGATAAGGTCGCAGACTTCGCGTACTGCACCAAAACCACCACTGCGTTTTGTGCTAAAATGTACCCTTTCCTGCACCTCAGGAGCACCGTTTGCCGGTGTCGTTGCTAAGCCTACTTGCTGGAGAATCACCAGGTCCAGCCAGTCATCACCCATATATGCCACCTCAAAGGGTTTGAGCCCAGATTCTGCCAGGATCTCCTTAAAGGCGATATTTTTGTTCATCGCCCCCTGGTAGATATAGGTCATCTTCAGCTCTTTGGCTCGTCGGGCCACCACTGCTGATCGCCTGGCGGTGATAATTCCCGTTGCCACCTCAGCCTCTCGGAGAAGTTGCAGGCCAAAACCGTCAAGGGTGTGAAACGACTTGCTTTCGATCTCTTCACCCGTGTAGAGGAGGCTACCATTGGTCAGTACCCCATCGACGTCAAGGAGAAGGAGTTTGATATCCTTTGCCCGTGCTAAGGCACACTGTCTTGCCGGGGAGGTAGAGATCTGTTCCCGGGCCTGAGTGCGCATCTCTTCCAGAATCTGACAATCACTGGGGTATTTTTCTGATCCTGTCATCTTATTCTTCCACCGCAGCTCGTACCTTGACAAGCTTTGTCAGCAACTCTTCTACCTGATCAAGGGCTATGGAATTTGGTCCGTCACAGAGTGCCTTATCCGGATCGGGATGAATCTCCATAAAGAGACCATCTATACCGGCGGCAATGGCTGCCTTAGAGAGAGGTTCTATGAACTCACGTTGTCCGGAGGATGATCCTCCCGCCCCACCGGGGAGTTGGACAGAGTGGGTTGCATCGTAGATCACGGGACAGTTGAAAGATCGCATAACGGGAAGTGAGCGCATGTCCACTACCAGATTATTGTAGCCAAAACAGGCACCACGTTCAACCAGCATGACCTTGTCACTGCCGGCATCACGGAGTTTACCTATGGCATTTTCCATGTCCCATGGAGAGACAAACTGACCCTTTTTCACATTGACCGGTTTGCCTGATTTAGCGGCGGCCACCAGAAGATCAGTTTGTCTGCAAAGAAAGGCAGGTATTTGAATAATGTCGAGAACCTCTGCAGCAGGCCCAACCTGGCTGATATCGTGGATATCTGAAATTACAGGGACCTGGAGGTCTTCACGAATTCGTGCCAGACTTGCCAGACCTTTCTTCAGACCAGGGCCACGATAGGAGCTGATAGAGGTGCGATTAGCCTTGTCAAAGGATGCCTTAAAAACATAGGAGATACCAAGTTTCTTGCATATTTTGCTTACGGTTTCAGCAACCTCACGACCAAGTTGTTCTGATTCTAGAGAGCAGGGACCACCTATCAAAAGAAGAGGTTGGCCACTTCCAACGAGGATATCAGAACCATTCGGCTGGGCGACAGCAACAGGGGTTACGACAGTCATACCTTATTAGCCTTTCTTGTTAGCGACTGCAGCGCTGATGAAATCTCTAAAGAGAGGATGCGCTTGCATTGGCTTGGATTTGAATTCTGGGTGAAATTGACAACCTACAAACCAAGGATGATCCTCGATCTCAACAATTTCAACGAGGTCGCCATCTGGAGAAGTACCGGAGATGACAAGACCTTTTTCAATGAGCTGTTGACGATAATCGTTGTTGAACTCAAAACGGTGACGATGGCGCTCGAATACTTCCTGAGTACCATAGGCATCTCCTGCGTGGCTTTCCTGCTGAAGTACACAGGGGTAGGCACCAAGACGGAGGGTTCCGCCGAGATCAGAGTTTTCGTCCCGTCGCTGTATCTTGTTGGTTCGGTAATCAAACCACTCTTTGGTGAGGTAGATAACAGGGTCAGGGGAGTTAGGCTCAAGTTCAGTGGAGTGAGCTTCGCTCATTCCTGCCATATTTCTGGCAAATTCTACCACAGCAAGCTGCATGCCGAGACAGATACCAAAGAATGGGATTCTGTTTTCTCGGGCATAGGTGATAGCCTTAATTTTACCTTCAACGCCGCGTCTGCCAAAACCACCAGGAACCAGGATGCCATCGCATCCCTTCAGGTAACTGTCGGGATCGCCGCTTTCAAGATCTTCGGCGCTGACATAGCGAAGTTTTACCTTGGTGTGATTGGCAAGGCCACCGTGAATGAGAGCCTCATGAAGACTCTTGTAGGCCTCGGTGAGATCAACATATTTTCCGGTAATAGCGATGGTTACTTCGTTCTTCGGATTCTGGATGTTTTCAACCAAATCCTGCCATGGCTTAATATTAGGGTTGGCTGTCCAGATATTAAGAAGCTCGAGAATCTTGGAATCAAGGCCTTCTGCATGAAGGGCAATTGGCAGTTTGTAGATGCTGTCTACGTCTACACAGTTAATAACTGCATCCTGCTGCACATCACAGAAAAGGGCGATTTTGGCCTTGATGTTCTCTTCAAGAGGCACCTCGGTACGACAGACAAGGATATCCGGTTGGATGCCATCGGCACGGAGTTCACGAACAGAGTGCTGGGTAGGCTTGGTTTTTACCTCGCCTGCAGTCTTGATGTACGGCACCAGAGTGAGGTGAATAAAAAGGGTGTAATCACGGCCAAGATCTCCACGGAGCTGACGAATGGCCTCAATAAAGGGAAGGCCTTCGATATCACCAACGGTGCCACCAATTTCAATAATGGCGATATCAACGCTACCATCGAGTTGGCGAACCGATTTTTTGATCTCGTCGGTGATGTGCGGAATAACCTGCACGGTGCCACCGAGATATTCACCACGTCGTTCTTTGTTAATAACGGTGTGGTAGATGCGACCGGATGTGAAGTTGTTCTTTTGGCCCATGACAGCGTTAGTGAAACGCTCGTAGTGTCCCATATCAAGATCAGTTTCAGCGCCATCATCGGTGACATATACTTCGCCGTGCTGAAAGGGATTCATGGTACCAGGATCTACGTTAATGTAGGGGTCAAGCTTCTGGAAAGTTATGCTTAATCCACGGCTTTCAAGAAGAGCACCAATAGAGGCTGCTGCGAGTCCTTTACCGAGGGAAGAAAGAACTCCACCGGTAACAAAAATAAATTTAGTCCGTTTTGTATTAGTTGTATTTTTCATGATCCCACTATAGCAATGGTATGTGCTTTTTTAAACTTTTTTTTGTTGAGACTGCTTCCAAATTGACCCTGCCATTCTAGTTACAAACGCCAAATTAACAACACCTATTGTAGCATAAAATTTTTTAAAGAGCGTAATTCTCTTTAGTTGCGGTTTTTTTATGTTGATATAAAGCAAATTATCAGGCTTTTAGCTATAAAAATGTCTGTAATTTAGCAGATGAGAGTATTTTAAGGGAGCAACTTTTGAAGAGGAAACTATCTAAGTTAGGCAGTGGCAATAGTCGGCACTACAGACAATGGCTAACTGTTGCCTGACTTGATGAAAAAGGAATTGGGTCTGAGCTATTTAGTGAATATTTTTTGTCTCATGTGCCCCTTGCTCCATAGATATGTTGGAGGGGGGGGAGAGAGGAGGTGTTTTTCCCAAGAAGTATAAGAGAAATTGAATTAAAGCATAAACAAATGTTTTGACAAATGGTATATATAGTATATTCTCGTTTTTTAGGTGGTTGGCAATGTGGACGTATTATGTTGTTTCTTGAGCATTATTTAGCGACTGCATGGTCCAGCGCAAATGTGAACCTTGATTTGGAGAAAAAACTTATGTCGTTGACAACCGTGTGGGCTCGTTTGTGGGATATGCATGACGAAACCAAGCTTTTGTTCTTGCCAAGTACAAAGCTGATTTCTAAAAAATTTAAAAAGGAGCATATCTTTTTAAGCGAAGAGAGTCTTGGCAAGGATGCCGTTCTCTCCGAGGGTATGCAGGATGCGCCTGCTGAGCATATTAAACGCTTGAAATCCGGCCCTGGCGGTGTCGAGGAGGGTGAGCCTCGTGAGTATACTACGCGCCAGAGGGTTGGCCTGTTTCTTGGCCCTGCCCTGTTTTTGCTTATGCTCTTTATCCCAGCTCCTGCGGGGATGGAACCTGTTGCTCAAAAAATGGCGGCTGTTGCCTTGCTTATTGCCACTTGGTGGATGACTGAGGCTATTCCTATTCCGGCCACAAGTTTACTGCCCATCGCCCTCTTTCCTATTATGGGAATTATGCATACCAAGCAGGCAGCAGCACCCTATGCCTCACATCTTATCTATCTCTTTATGGGTGGTTTTATAATAGCCCTTGCCATGCAGCGCTGGAACCTCCACCGTCGTATAGCAATGAATATTGTTAAGGTGGTTGGCTTTTCCCCCAGCAGGTTGATCTTTGGCTTTATGGTTGCTACAGCTGTTTTGTCAGCATTTGTCTCAAATACAGCCACCACCGTTATGATGCTTCCCATTGGCCTGGCAATCATTGCCCATGTTATTGAAGAGGGTAGGAAAGAGGGGCTTGAGAGGTTTCAAGATTTTGATAAGAATCATTTTAATTTTGGCCTGAATTTGATGCTGGGTATTGCCTATGCAGCTTCAATTGGTGGTATGGCGACTCTTATTGGAACTCCTCCTAATACCGTGCTTGCCGCTTATCTCCAGAAAACATACGGTTATGAGATTACCTTTGTTACATGGATGAAGATAGGCGTGCCTCTGGTATGTATCATGTTGCCACTCTGTTGGTTTTGGCTTACCAGGATTGCAAATCCCATGAAGCTCACAAAAGTTCCTGGTGGTCGTGTTCTCATTGATCAGGAGCTTGAAGAGATGGGTTCCATGAGCACAGGTGAGCGCTGGACAGCTCTTGTCTTTTTTCTGACCGCCATGGGTTGGATGTTTCGCAAGCAACTTGATTTCCTCTTTCCAGATCCAAGCTTGGTAACCGATGCCACCATCGCCATGACGGGTGGTTTGATTCTCTTTTTAATTCCCATTAATTTTAAGAAGAATATTTTTGTTATGAACTGGGAGTGGGCCTCCAAGATGCCATGGGGTGTTTTGATTCTCTTCGGTGGCGGTCTTTCCATGGCCGGTGGTTTTAAGGCGAGTCGCCTTGCCAATTGGATTGGGGGGCAGGTTAGTTTGCTTGACCAAGCTCCTGTCTTTGTTTTGCTTCTCGCCTGTTTGTGCCTGATTATCTTTTTGACAGAGTTGACCTCTAATACGGCAACTGCGGCTTTGGTTATGCCGATTCTTTCAGCCGTTGCGGTGGGGCTTGGTCAGAATCCCCTCTTGCTTCTTGTCCCAGCTGCAATCACCGCGTCATGCGCATTCATGCTTCCCGTTGCCACACCTCCCAATGCCATTGTCTTTGGCTCTGGTTATGTGACGATTCCGCAGATGGTAAAATCTGGTTTTGGCCTCGACGTTGTAGGCCTGTCGCTTGCTCTTACTGTGACCTATCTTATTGCCATTCCTCTGTTTGGTATAGAGCTCGGTGTCTTGCCTGAATGGGTACTTGCCGTAGCACCAAAATAATTTTCATTTTGCACCATGAATAGCCAGCATGGTATTCATGGTGTTTTTTTTTGCTGATTTTATGAAGTTTTCATCTGCTCTTTTGTATGCCTCTCGCCTGTTTGTGCCTGATTATTTTTTTGACAGAGTTGACCTCCAACACGGCAACTGCGGCTTTAGTTATGCCGATTCTTTCAGCCGTTGCGGTAGGACTTGACCAGAATCCCCTCTCACCTGTTATTCCAGCTACAATCACCAAATCCTGCGCATTGCCCGTTGCCACACCTCCCAATGCCATTGTCTTTGGCTCTGCTTATGTGACGATTCCCCGGATGGTAAAATCTGGTTTTGGCCTCGACATTGTAGGACTGTCGCTTGCTCTTGCTGTGACCTATCTTATTGCCATCCCTCTGTTTGGTCTAGAGATCGGTGTCTTACCTGAATGGGTACTTGCCGCAGCACCAAAATAATTTCTATTGTTTTTACACCATGGATAGCCTAGGATGTTGTTAATGGTGTTTTGTTGCTGATTTTATGAAGTATTTATCTGCTTTTTTGTATCTGTGATATATCTGTTTTTTTTATATAGATCTATTTTTATTGCCAAAGATTTTTTTCTTGTTAATCTTTGGTTGTTTTTTACTTTGAGGATGTTAGCACTACCAGAGAAACCATTTACATAGTGGAGTGGTTATGATTGACCTGTCAACGAGTTATTTGGGGCTTGATTTAAAGTGTCCCTTAGTTGTAGGAAGTTGTGGTTTAACAAATTCTGTAAAAAAGATTAGGGAGATCGCCGAGGCTGGTGCCGGTGCCGTTGTTTTGAAATCTCTCTTTGAAGAGCAGATTGTGGCAGAACTGGGTCATAATCTGGAATCCTATGAGGCGGGGTACCCGGATGCGGTGGATTATATTCGGGAGTATACTCGTGATGCCACCGTTGAAAAATATCTTGATCTTGTCTCCGCGGCAAAAAAAGCGGTGGATATTCCCGTAATAGCTTCCCTGAACTGTGTTTCTGCAAACGAGTGGACCTCCTTTGCTACCCAAATCGAAAAGGCAGGGGCCGATGCCATTGAGTTGAACATATCCCTGCTCCCCTCCGACCCGCGAATGAGCGGGGCTGAGGCTGAGAAAAAATATACAGAAATTATTGATAAGGTGGCCTCCACCGTTTCTGTCCCCCTCTCTCTCAAAATGAGCCAGTTTTCTTCTGGTCTTGCCCACCTTTTGACTCACCTTGGATGGAAACAAAACATTAATGGTTTTGTTCTTTTCAATCGGTACTATCGTCCAGATATTGATATTGATAAAATGACCATTACTTCGGCTGATATTTTTAGCAATCCAAGTGAAATGCATGAGTCTTTGCGCTGGGTTGCTCTTCTTTCTGACCGAATTGAAAAAGATTTCGTTGCCTCCACGGGGATCTATGATGGAGCGGCCCTTATCAAGCAACTGCTTGCCGGGGCAACAGCGGCTCAGATTGTCTCTGCCCTCTACAAAAATGGAATCCCTTATATTGGTGTATTACTCGAAGAACTGAAGCAGTGGATGGAAGAGAAATCTTTTTCCCGTGTAGATGATTTTCGAGGTAAGCTTAGCTATAGCAACATTGAAAATCCGGCTGTTTTTGAGCGTACCCAGTTTATGAAATATTATGGCGGAGTTTCTTAACTCCAATGGCAGGGTAGAAAGCTGCTGTTCCATGGACTGTGTTTACTGGTTGGTTATCGCTGACTGTTAACTTCATTTATTTGATAGATAGATTATGGCTTTATTGACCTTTACGAAAGGTGGTGTGCATCCCCCGGAAGCCAAAGAGCAGACTGCGGGGCTTGCAATTGAGGTTATGCCTGTACCGGATGAGCTTGAGCTTGTGCTTGGACAGCATATTGGCGCACCCTGTACTCCGACTGTGGCTAGACGGGATCAGGTGCAAGAGGGTGGTCTTATCGGTGAGGTGAAAAAGGGGTTAGGTGTTCCTCTTCACTCTCCTGTTGCTGGTACGATTAAGGCCTTGGGCAATTCTGGACATCCGATGCGGGTTTCGACTCCCTCTGTCACCATTACGGTGGATCACGATGTCCCGGCAAAAGAATATATTCCTCAGGATTGGCAGCAGCTTGAGGTAAGCGAACTGCTCTCCATGGTACACGATGCAGGAATTGTCGGTATTGGCGGGGCGGGTTTTCCCTCCCATGTTAAGCTCAGTCCTCCCTCTTCAACTCCCATTGATACTTTGGTGCTTAACGGGGCAGAGTGTGAGCCCTATATTACTGCAGATCATCGTCAGATGCTTGAGCATGCTCGAGATGTTGTTGAAGGCGCGCGTATTATCTGTAAGATTCTGGGCGTTTCCAGATGCAGTGTCGGTATTGAAAGCAATAAGCCCGATGCCATTCAGGTGATGGAGCAGGAGGTGCAGGCTGTTGCAGATAGCCAACTTACCATTGAGGTATGTGCCCTTCAGGTGAAGTATCCACAGGGGTCAGAGAAGCAACTCATTCAGGCGATTACTGGACGTAAGGTGCCGGCCATGTCCCTGCCGTCTGCGGTGGGTGTGGTTGTGCATAATGTCTCTACCGCCCGAGCTATCTATCAGGCGGTGGCCCTGCAAAAGCCTCTTTACGAGAAGGTTATTACCGTTGCCGGTAAGTGTATTGAACGCCCGGCAAATCTTCAGGTAAAACTTGGAACAAAAATTTCTGATATTGTCAATTATCTTGGAGGATTAAAACCAGGTCTAACCCGAATTATTATGGGTGGACCGATGATGGGTTTTGCCGTATCTGATCTTGATATTCCTATTACTAAAACGACCTCAGCCCTTCTCTTTTTAGCAGAGGACGAGGTGGACACTAATGAGCCAGGACCCTGTATCCGTTGTGGTTGGTGTCTTGACGCCTGTCCCATGGGACTTGAACCAAAGGAAATTGGTGTCTTTGTCGAAGCGGGTAGGGCAGAGGATACTGCTCAATTTGGCGTTTTTGACTGTTTTGAATGTGGTAGTTGTGCCTTTGTCTGTCCTATGAAACGACCGCTTGTTCAGTTTGTTCGTTTGGCCAAGATGAAGATTAAGAGATAGATTCTATTTTGTTACTGTGACAGAATTAAAGAGAAACCGTATTTAAAGAGAGGGAAAGATCATCGAACCGCAAGTATCCGATCAGCAGGCGGCGGGCATCCCATCACGTTGGACGGTCGCTGTTTCACCCCATGTGAAAAGCCCTGAGTCTGTGGAAAAAATTATGTGGACAGTGACGGCTTGTCTTTTGCCATCACTCATCTTGTCCACCTTTGTCTTTGGAATCCAAGTTCTTTTGATTACCGCTGTTTCTGTGGCCAGTTGTGTGGCCGTTGAGGCTATAAGTCAAAAGGGTTTGGGGCGCAGAGTGTGTGTGCGTGACGGTAGCGCTGTCTTGACAGGTCTACTGATAGCCTTTGTTATCCCGCCAGGAGTGTCTCCTTTACTTCCTGCCCTGGGGGCTGTAATGGCCATATTCATTGGTAAGCATATCCTAGGAGGTTTGGGTTATAATATTTTTAACCCGGCCTTGCTCGGTCGCGCATTTTTGTTGGCAACATTTCCCGTTGCCATGACCTCTGCATGGTTGCAACCACTTGATGCAACATCAATTTTCCATTTCTTTGATTCTTCAGTGGATGCTGTTACAACAGCCACCCCGCTTGCCGTTATGAAAGAACAGGGGATGGAGGCCTTTGTTGCTCAGTTTGGCCAGGGTGCAAGTTTATATAAGTCATTCTTTCTTGGCTGGCAACCCGGTTGTATTGGTGAAACTTCAGGCTTTTTGTTGCTGCTTGGCGGTATTTTTCTTCTCTATAGGGGATATATAACCTGGCGTATTCCTGTCTCTGTTATTGGCTCTGTTGCCCTGTTGACTTGGGTCTTTGGTGGTGATACGCTTTTTAGCGGCGATCCCCTCTTGGCCGTGCTTACCGGTGGTGTGATGCTCGGTGCCATTTTTATGGCAACCGATTATGTGACCGGTCCAACCAATAAAATATCACAGATAGTCTATGGTATTGGTATTGGTGGACTCACCGTGCTGATTCGCCTTAAGGGTGGTTACCCCGAGGGCGTCTGTTATGCCATTCTTTTGATGAACTCCATGAGTCCTGTGCTTGATGCTTGGTTTAAGCCAAAGCGTTTTGCCTTACCAGTAGGAGGTGACAAATGAAAGATATCTTAACAATCATCTTTCGTCTGACCCTCTCCTGCATGCTTGCGGGTACGGTGATCGGCGGAACCTATATTTTCACAAAAAATGCTAAGGCCCATAATGCCCATGTGACAGAACAAAAGGTTCGTTATGCCCTTTTAGGTTATCAGAACCAGGATGCCGTTCCAGCATCTGTTGCCCTGCATACCATGTATCGCTATGTCGTTTCAGAGCCAGGTAAGCAGTATATTGGTTATCTGTTGCCGATGAAAGAGGGTGCAGAAGCCCCCTATCTTTTTTTACTGATCAGTCTTGATGGTAAGTTTGTTGAGTCATTTCCAATGAATTTAACCTCTGAGGCAGTTTTGGAGGATGGCTCGCGTGCCGAGGCTCTTGCCGCTGTTCTGGGTGCTGTTCGTCAGGCACGATTTGCTGATCAGACAACCATTGCCACGGATTCAGGCGCTCGTATGGCCTATCTCCTCGAAGGTAAATTCCAGGGATTCAAGACTTTCATTAAGGTCATGTTGGCTATCGATCCTCATAATGCCATTATGGGACTTGAGATTCTGGAGCATGAGGAAGATCCAGGTCTTGGCGCTGAAATAACTCAGGATTATTTTCGAAAGCAGTTTAACAAGAAATCTCTTGAGGTGTTGACTCACCTTGGGGTTGTTAAAGAGCCTTTGCCCGTCGAATATCAAAATGCCCTGGAGGGTCGAGTTGATCGGGCAGCGGTGGAGAGTGTCATGGATAAGTACAAGGATCATGATATTTATGCCCTTACCGGTGCGACAATCTCTAGTAATTCTGTAACAACAGGGGTGAAGGCAATTGTTCGAAAATTTGTTTATCGCCTGCGTATATTAGATGGGGTCTTAAAGGCACAGCAGCTTCAGGTTGCCTTTTAAATTGGGATCAAGATGAAAATGATGACATTGCCCTACTGGTCGATGCCTTTAAAACATTTGAGATAGAGGGGAGTCTGTGGCAAATACGAAAACGAGTATGCAGTTGGTGAGTCGGGGCATACTGAGTCAAAATCCAATTTTTAAACTTGCCCTTTCCATGTGTCCTGCCGTGGGTATTTCTACCACTGTAATGAATGGCTTGCTACTTGGAATTGCTGTTTTTTTTGTGCAGGTTTGTTCCAGTGTGACTATTTCTCTTTTTAAGAATAAGATACATCCACGTATCCGTATTCCAAGCTATACCCTGACTATTGCAACATGGGTTACGGTGATTGATCTGGTGCTTGCGGCGTACCTTCCTGATGCCTACGCCAAGATGGGAATTTTCGTCAAACTGATTGTTGCCTTCGCTATCATTACCATGCGCCTTGAGATGTTTGCCAGTAAGGAAGACGTTAAGGACTCCTTTTGGGATGGTGTCGGTATGGGACTTGGCTTTATGGTTGGTATGATGGCCATCGGCTTTGTGCGTGAGCTTTTAGGATTAGGAACCCTGTTTGGTTATGATATATTGGGCTTTAAACCCCTGCTCTTTTTTGTTTTACCAAGCGCCGGTTTCTTTGTGGTGGGCTTGATGATGGCCTTCTTTAATTGGATTGAAATTGCCTATAAGCGTAGAAAGGGGCTACAGTCATGATGAAATTTTCATTACGTTCTTTTGTGTGTGCAGTTCTGTTGGCTCTGCTCTTGCCTGCTGTGGGTTACGGTCAAGATCTTATAAAGGAGCAGAGCTTTGGTAAGGACGATAGCATTGTATTGGATTTTGCCCTGCCTGTAGATCAAGTAGCTGCTGCCAAGGTAAGTAACTATACCGTCTTTGAAGAGAATGATCCTGATATTCGCCTGGCCATAAAATCGGCGGATGTTCTGCAGGGTGGATCCCAGGTTGTGTTGAACTTTGCTGAGCCACTCAATACGACACAGGCCCATATTGTCCAGATTACCAATCTGGCAGATGACAGGTTGACCACCCGGGTGAGTAAATCCTATCTTGCCTATCTCTTTTCTATTTTAATCTCGGCACTCTTGATTAATAACTTTGTCTTTACCAAATACCTCGGTCTCTGTGTATTTTTTGGTACATCAAAGCGAAAGAGTACGGCAAAGGGTATGGGCGTAGTCTTCACCATTGTTATGGTGGTTTCAGCCTGTATGAGTTGGTTCTTCTATCAGTATTTCCTGATACCGTATGATCTCAACTTCTTACAAATTTTAGTCTTTATCGGCCTTGTTTCTCTTACTGTTCAGGCGGTTGATACAGTTCTGCGTAAGGTGAATCCTGTCCTGTTCAACTCCTTTGGAGTGTATCTTGTTCTGGTTATTGCCAACTGTGTAATTATTGCTGTTCCGCTTATTGTTGCCAATAATAACTACAATATATTTGAAACAATCATGCTCTCCCTTGGTGCTGGTGGTGGTTTCTTGTTGGCTCTTTATTTGATGAGTTCCGTAAGTGAGCGTCTTGCTCTTGCTAAGATACCGCCCAGCTTTAAGGGTTTGCCCGTAGCATTTATTGTGGCAGGTCAGTTTGCCATGGCCTTTCTTGGCTTTTCAGGCTTACAGATTTTTTAGTGGCATCGGCTGTAATGAGGCAGGGAAAGCTGAGCTGATTTTATCCTTCTCAACCAAAGGTAAAAATATTTAAAATGGATGTAGAACTTGTAAAAATAGCACTTGGTGGCGTTGCTCTATTGGGTTGTATAGGTCTGTTTTTTGGTATTGGCCTTGCCATTGCAGCTCATAAGTTTGCGGTGGAAGTAAATCCTCTCATTGAAGAGGTGTTAGAGTCTTTGCCTATGGCCCAATGTGGTGGTTGTGGTTATGCCGGTTGCGAGGGGTATGCAATTGCGGTGGTAAATGATCCCGATGTGCCACCAAATCTCTGCTTTCCAGGTAAGGAGGCTGTGGCGGAGGCTGTGGCAGAACTTACAGGCAAGAAGATGACTGCTGTCGAAGATCAGATTGCCCTTGTGCGTTGTTCTCGTGAAGAGGGCAGGGTGAGTCATAAGCATGAGTATATCGGTTTTTCCTCATGCACTGCGGCAAACCTTGGCTTTGGTGGTCCTTCAAAGTGTAATTACGCCTGTATTGGCCTCGGAGAATGTGCCGATGCCTGTCCTTTCGATGCTATTACCATGGTGGAGAACTTTCCTGTTGTTGATTCTAATAAGTGCGTGAGCTGTGGGGTCTGTGTTCGTACCTGTCCTAAAAATATTATCGAGCTACAGACACTGAAGGCGCGGGTCTATGTGCCCTGTTCTACCAAGGATCTTGGCAAAAACGTCAAGGCTGTCTGTGAGGTGGGATGTATCGGTTGTAAGATCTGTGTTAAAGTTTGTCCTGCTGATGCCGTGAGCTATATAGACGGTAATGTGGTTATTGATCACGTGGCCTGCATAGCCTATGGACCAAGCTGCGAGGAAATTTGTGTTGCTAAATGTCCACGAAAAATTTTCCGTAATTACGACAGTCCTCTTGTTATCAGTAGCAAGAAGGATGGTGGACTTAAGATGGCCGGTTAGTCTGGCTGGCGTATGCGGGGAGTTTGAAAAAAAGATATTAATGCGATAGCTTTAAATATGGCTGGTCGTTGTGTCAGCATGAAGTTCTGTCTTTTTAGAGGGGCAGAGGTTCCGATAATGAAAGCGATATAGGAATGTGATAATATGAAAAATAGTCAGGCGTCATGTGATAAGAAGCGTAGATCATTTTTGAAAATGTCCGGTATTTTGGGGATGAGTGCCCTTGCCACGAGTCTTCTTCCTGTGGAGAGAAGTGAGGCATTACCTTTTACCTCAACAGAGTATAAGGTAACTAAAACCCGGCTTGCCATGGGCACCTTTGTTGCCATTACTGCTATTCACTCTTCCCGTGATGAGGCAGAAAATGCAATTGGTCTTGCCTTTGAAGAGATTGATCGACTCAATAATGTCTTGTCACGTTATAAGCAGAGTACTGCTGTTTCAGAGCTTAACGCGGAAGGCGTATTAAAGAATCCATCCCTGGAAATACAGGAGATGATTGGTCGCTCCCTCTATTTTCATCGGCAAACAGCAGGGGCCTTTGATATTACCGTTGGCCCTCTGATTGATCTCTATAAGGAATCTTTTGCCAAGGCTCAGCAACCAGGTGATGCTGAGATAAAAGAGGTACTGCAGCGTATCGGTTCCCAGCATCTTCGTTTTGAAGGAAGTGGCATTGCCATGGCTCGTCCCGGTATGAGTATAACCCTTGATGGTATTGGTAAGGGCTATGTGGTTGACCGTGCCTCCGAGGTGCTTGTCCAAAACGGGGTGACAAATCATCTGATCAATGCCGGTGGAGATATCAGGGCCAGTGGTAATGCGGCTAAGGGACGTCCTTGGACCATTGCCATTCAGGATCCCAATAAGCATAAAGATTATCCTGATATTATTACCATGACCGATGGTGCCATTGCCACCTCGGGTAATTATGAGATTTTTTATGATCGGGAAAAGATCTTTCATCATATTGTTAACTCTAAGACTGGGCATTCACCACAGTTTCTGACCAGTGCCTCCATAACAGCAAAAACCGTTATGGATGCCGATGCAATGGCCACTGCGGTCTTTGTAATGGAACCTAAGGATGCCATGGTCTTTATTGAAAATCAGTCTGAGAGTGAGTGCTTTCTCATTGGTGAAGATAAAAAAATTGCGAAATCGTCCGGCTGGCAGGTGTAGTTCCAGTCCAGAAGAGAGCAGGCAGTTGCAAGAGGCACAGACCCAGAGTCTGTGCCTCTTTTTTTTTCTCCGCCTGGGGACTAAGACATATTTCTTAAGAGAGGGCTTCTCTCTTATAGGAAGTGGTTGTGATATCTTATGCTAGTGCGGGGGCCTTCTTGCCAGGGTCCTCTTCTTTTTGGTCCTGTGCCTTGATATAAAAGTTTACAGTGGGTAATTCTATGAGCGGTAAGACAGTGTCTTTGGTGTTGGGGAGTGGTGGCGCGAGGGGGCTTGCTCATATAGGAGTTATTCGCTGGCTTACGGAGCATGACTATCGGATAGAGTCAATAACGGGCTGTTCTGCCGGAGCTGTTGTCGGTGGTGTTTATGCCATTGGTAAGCTGGATATTTTTGAGGCCTGGGTTCGGCAGATAAAGACCGTTGATATTGTCACCCTGCTGGATGTCTCCTGGGGGCGAGGGGGTTTGGTGAAGGGAGAAAAATTTATCAATACCCTGGTGAATCTGGTGGGGGATATGCACATTGAAGATCTGCCCATAAAATATACTGCCCTGGCAACGGATATTGGTGCAGGCAAGGAGGTATGGCTCCAGGATGGCAAACTCTTTAATGCCATTCGAGCATCTATTTCTATTCCGTTACTTTTTGAGCCCTATTGTTATAGGGGGATGCACCTTGTTGATGGCGGTGTCTTGAATCCTGTTCCCATTGCCCCTACCTTTGCCGATAGTACGGATCTTACCATTGCCGTGAACTTGAATTCAATGAGCTGTGGCCACGAGACAAGCCTGCCTAAGAGCGTCTTGAAAATACCGGATGCTGTGCCATCGCCCTCTACTATCAGAGAGAAGATAAATAGTTTTATTCAGGAGAGACAGGAAAGCTTCTATAAAAGAGGTGTTGAGACAGGTGTGTTGGAGCGTTTGAGCGTTAATGATGTGGCCTTTCAGGCATTTGATGCCATGCAGTCAACCATCGCCCGGCAAAAATTGGCCGCCTATCCTCCAGACAGGGTGGTAAACGTCTCTCATAATGCCTGTAAGATGCTTGAATTTAACCGGGCAGCTGAGATGATTGAGCTCGGTTATCAGAGGGCGGAGCAATGTCTTGGGGAAGGGGGATAATGCCCCGCCAAGAGATTGGCGGGGCAGTCTCTTACTTGTTGAGCTGTTGCAATCTTTTGCCGAGCTCATCAATGAACTCAATAGAGTCAAGGACCTTGATAGCGGCTGGTTCGCATATTCTGGCCAAATCTCCGGTCATGTATCCGCTCTCAATGCATTCGATAGTTATTGCTTCCAAGCTATCACAGAAGGCGCATAAATCTGGGGTGCCATCAAGTTCACCTCTTTTTCTCAGAGCACCTGTCCAGGCGTAGATAAGGGCTACGGGGTTGGTAGAGGTTCTTTCGCCCTTGAGGTGTTGATAATAATGACGTTGGACGGTGCCGTGGGCGGCCTCATACTCAAAATAGCCGTAGGGGGAGACAAGTACGGAGGACATCATGGCCAGGGAGCCAAAGGCGGAGGCCACCATGTCGCTCATCACATCGCCATCATAGTTTTTGCAGGCCCAGAGCATGCCACCCTCTGTCTTCATCATCCGGGCAACAACGTCGTCGATAAGGGTGTAAAAATATTCGATACCGGCTGCGGCGAATTTTTCTTTGTACTCCTGCGCAAAGATCTCTTCAAAGATAATTTTGAAACGCTGGTCGTACTGTTTCGAAATGGTATCCTTGGTGGCAAACCAGCAGTCAATTTTTTGATCAAGAGAGTATTCAAAGCAGGCCCTGGCAAAGTGGCCGATGGAGGCGACGGTGTTGTGGATGCCCTGAACAATGGCTGGCTCATCCACCTCCATGATGGTTTGACGGGTTTCTTTGCCATTTTTGTCGGTGACAACTATTTCAAGCTTTCCACCGGCCTCGGCAAAAATTTCGGCATTCTTGTAAAAATCGCCATAGGCATGTCGTCCCACCACAATGGGCTTCTGCCAAGAGCGTACAGAGGGCTTGATGTTCTTTACCATGATGGGTTTGCGGAACACCGTTCCATCGAGCATGGCGCGAACGGTGGCGTTGGGTGACTTCCACTGCTCCTTGAGACCGTATTCCTCTACTCGATCCTGGTTGGGGGTGATGGTCGCGTTTTTAACCCCAACACCATATTTCTTGATGGCCTCTGCCGCGTCAATGGTGATCTGATCGTTTGTTCTGTCTCTCTCTTCGATGCCCAGATCGTAGTATTCTGTTTGTAAGTCGATAAATGGCAGGAGCAACTTATCCTTGATAAGGGGCCAAAGAACTCTGGTCATTTCATCGCCATCAAGCTCCACGAGTGGAGTTTTCATTTGTATCTTCATTTTATCACCTACGGGTTGAACGTTTACAGAAAGAGACAGAGCTTTGCTAGCTTCTGCCGGGCTAGTTTTTGAAGCTATGGATTGGCGCAGGTATTCTGCCGCCCCACTGAATAAAACGGCTGGATTTGCCTATATTGTTGATAGGCATAATAGGGCTTGCCCCGAAGAGGCCACCAAAACTTACATGATCTCCTACTTCCTTGCCGGGAACAGGAATGAGGCGGGCGGCGGTGGTCTTGCCGTTGATCATTCCCAGGGCCATTTCATCGGCAATGATTGCTGAGATAGTTTCTGCATCAACGGAGCCGGGGATGGCTATCATATCCAGGCCGACGGAGCAGACGCAGGTCATAGCCTCAAGTTTTTCAATACAGAGAGAACCATCTCCTACTGCCTCTGCAAGAACGGCATCTTCCATTACAGGGATAAAGGCGCCACTGAGACCACCTACGGTCTTACTGGCGAAGATACCACCTTTTTTGACGGCATCGTTGAGCATGGCAAGTATTGCAGTTGAACCAGGTGCGCCCACGGAATCAACTCCAAGAATTTTGAAGATCTCACCAACACTGTCACCAATAGCAGGGGTTGGGGCAAGGCTGAGGTCGACAACACCAAACTCAATACCAAGTTTTTTAGAAACCTGACGACCGATAAGCTCACCGCATCTGGTAACACGGAAGGTGGTTTGCTTGATCTCTTCGGCAAGTCGATCAAGGGTGAGGGTCTTGTCGGTATCCTTGGCAATGAGGCGCTCAAGGGCACGGGCAATAACGCCGGGGCCACTGACACCGACATTGAGCACCACATCTGCCTCTTCAAGGCCATGGATGGCGCCAGCCATAAATGGATTGTCACCGGGCTGGTTGCAGAAGACAACAAATTTTGCAGCACCAAAACCATTTTGATCTTTGGTGATCTCGGCAAGATCTTTTACTGTGCGACCAATCATGGCCAGGGCATCCATATTGATACCCTTGTGGGTGGTGGCAATATTGATGGATGCGCAAACTTTTGTGGTGGCGGCCAGGGCCTCGGGGATGGAGGCAATGTACTCTTTGTCCGTTGCGGTCATGCCCTTCTCTACCTGAGCGGAAAATCCACCGAGGATATCAACACCTACAGCAGTTGCGGCTCGGTCGAGGCTTTTGGCAAGTTCTATAAAACCATCTTTGTCAAAACCTGCGCCGACAAAGGCGATGGGGGTAACGGAAATGCGTTTGTTGACAACGGGAATGCCGTAGGTCTTGCTCACCTCGTTACAAGTCGCAACAAAGTTTCCTGCATAGTGCTGAATTCTCTCTTCGATTCGTCTACAGGTCTCAGCGACGTCACCGCCTCTGCAGTCAAGCAGGTTGATACCCATGGTCACTGTTCGTACGTCAAGATTTTCTTTTTGAATCATCTCGACGGTTGCAAGTATTTGGTCTGAATGTAGCATTTTTTTTATCTTTTTATGGTAGAGGAATCGTTGTTAGCGAAGTGTTACTTCGTTGGTTACTTGAAAAATATCGTTGTGCTGCAATACTATTTGCAGACCACTGTCCCGGTTATAACGAGCCAGATCTTTTTCTATTGCGTTAATTCCCGTTGATTTTGTCAGATCCAGTTGCAGTGCCATGGTGTAGATGCCATTTCTAAGGTTGGTAGACAGGTCGATGATGTTCATCTTGTGAGCATGACAAAATTGGCTGACCCCATGAACAAGGCCTTTTTTATTGGGGCTCTGTACGGTCATCACATAGGTCTCTGTCGGTTTTTCTGGTTGGGCCAGATCTATATCACCTGCGACCTCTTTAACGGATACTTCAAATCGATCTGTGGTGTTAATCTGGTAAAGTTCTGCCAGAATATCTTCGCGACTGACATCACCTTCAAAAGTGGCGCTGACGATCATGGTGAAATAGCCACAGACCACGGATTGGTTGATATCAGCAAGATCGCCGTTAAGAGAAAAAATTGCTCCGGTTACTTCCGCAACAATGCCTGATCTGTCCTTTGACATGACTGAGATAATCATTTGTTTTTTCATGGTATTACTGTTTTTTTTTGTTGGTCTGATTGAGGGTTTGGCTTCGTTTTTTCTCTCTCTTACAGAGACTCAATATATAATATGGCACGCTTTTTCGAAATCAGCAAGAAAGAACCCGACGGGGGTGAAAAAATGCCGATTATGGAGCTGGCCAATGTCTGTTAATATTTACCCTAGGATAGCGACTTGCTCTGAAGGTTCATTGGAAATCTCGTGGGGAACACCTATAATTGTGTGTATGTCGTAAAAGAGAGTCTGTCGTTGCTTAATTCTAAGGGGGAAAGGGATGAAAAATGTGCTTGTTGTAGCAGTTGTTGCTCTTCAGATAGTTGGCTGTGTGGCCAGTGGTCACTATGGGAAGTTTGTTCAAGATAGCCGGGTGCAAAATGTCTTTGAACATCTGCAGATGCCAAAGTCATACGCCTATTACTATAACGGCCCGGAAAAAAATCCGACGGCAATTATTGGTATTGTAAAGGGCTTTACTGTGCAGAGCTCTTTCTGGCATCCGGTAAACCTTACCAAGAAGCAGATGAGCTATTGGTTGGGGAATATTCGAACCGAATGGTTTGATGCTGTCGGTGCCAATCGCGAGGGCTATGCCAACAATGGTTGGCGTCTTATAGCCCCCGATGGGCGAGAGGCCGGTATTCTCTTTTCCAAGTATAAACGAGTTGTTGCCACCTTCTCTGCCGACGGCATTATTGGTCTCAGTGTGCCTCAACCATGGGCAGGCAGCTCTCGCTGGCACGATGAGTAGTGGCAATGCTGCTGTTATGGCTAAAAAACGGGCGTTTTTTTCGTTTTTCGGGTATTGTGTCCTGTTTGATTTCTTTTTTGTAGTATCCCCTTGCCTTGCCGTTGTTGCCGAGACTGGGTTGTATAGAAACCAATATAAGACGGGTCTGAGAAGGATGCCTTTCCTGCTGTTTTTCCTGTTTTGTTAATATATTTTAAGAGTTAGAACTTTTAAGGAGTTGTTTCCATGGGTTTTCGATGTGGTATAGTAGGTCTGCCAAATGTTGGTAAATCAACTATTTTTAATGCGCTGACGGCAGCAGGAATTGATGCTGAAAATTATCCTTTTTGTACAATAGAACCAAACGTTGGTATTGTTCCTGTGCTCGATTCACGTCTCGATGTGCTTTCTGAAATTGCCAAGACTAAGAAAACCATTCATACCCAGATGGAATTCGTTGATATTGCCGGACTTGTTAAGGGTGCATCCCAGGGTGAGGGATTAGGTAATAAATTTCTTGGTCATATTCGTCAGGTAGAGGCAATTGTTCATGTTGTCCGCTGCTTTGAAGATGATAATATTGTTCACGTTGATGGGTCTGTTGATCCTGTTCGAGATCGTGAGGTTATCACCATGGAGCTCGTCCTCTCTGACCTTGATACGGTTGAGAAGAGGTTGAAAAGAACTCAGTCTCAGGCCAAATCAGGTGATAAGGCCTTTAAGGCTCAGGCCGTCTGTCTTGAGCGACTGTATGATATCTTGGATGGCGGTAAGGTGGCTCGTGTTTACGAGGCCCAGAGTGAGCTTGAGGAAAAACTTCTCGCTGAGATGTGTCTTCTGACCACCAAGCCAGTACTCTATGTGGCCAATGTGAGTGAAGATGATGTTCTTGAAGGCAATGAGCATGTGCGTGCCCTTCAGGCTGCCGTAGCTGAAGAGGATGCCAGTGTTGTTATGATTGCAGGCTCTATTGAGCAGGAGTTGAGTCAGCTCGATGCAGAGGAGCAGGCAGAGTTCTTAAACGATATGGGGATGGAAACTTCTGGGCTTTCTCGTCTTGTTAAAGCCGGTTATGAGTTGCTTGGCCTGCAAACCTATTTTACCGTAGGCGTAAAAGAGACCAGGGCTTGGACTATTCCCGTTGGTGCTAAGGCCCCTGAGGCTGCTGGTAAGATCCACACAGACTTTGAGCATGGGTTTATCCGGGCCGAAGTTATCGGCTATGACGATTTTGTTAAATGTCAGGGGGAGGCTAAGGCCAAGGAGCAGGGGCTGATGCGTGTTGAAGGAAAAGAGTATGTGGTTGCCGATGGTGACTGTATGCATTTTCGCTTCAATGTGTAATTGCCCGGAAAATATTGCCTGCGATGGATTTTTTTTGTTATTAAAAGTGTGTGAAGAGATATGTTGAAACGTCAATTTGTTGATAAATTGGATGAGGGTGACTCTATTGACGACCTGTTTGTGGTGAAGTCTCTACGTCAGAGTGAAACCAAGGCGGGTAAGCCATATCTTGCACTGACCATAATGGATAGGACAGGTGAAATTGCAGGCCCTATTTGGGATGAAGTGGATCACTATAGAGATATTTGTCAGCCAGGCAAGATCATTCACCTATCAGGAACTCTGGGCTCTTTTCAGGGAAGCAAGCAGCTCAAGGTGACGGATGCTCGGCCGGTTGCAGAAGAGGATGTTGATCTGGCCTCCTTTTTGCCGACAACTACAAAGAACCGGGAGGATATGGCCTTTGATTTACAAAAGCTTGTTCTCTCCGTTGAGGACCCCTTTGTTCGTAAGCTGTTGCTGAAATTTTTTAAGAGGTCTAAAAACTGGTCACTGTTTCAAAAGGCTCCAGCGGCCAAGGGTATTCATCATGCCTATATTGGTGGTTTGTTGGAGCATAGTCTTTCGGTGGCTCAGCTTGCAGATCATATGGCTGGGCACTACCTGGGGGTAAATAGATCACTCTTGCTTGCCGGGGCCCTCTTGCATGATGTGGGTAAGATCGCTGAATTGAGCTATTCCCATGGGGCAATTGACTATACTGACTGTGGACGGCTCAAGGGACATCTGGTTATAGGTAGTGAGATGGTGGCGGATGCAGCTCAGGAGATTAAGGATTTTCCCCTTGAGACCCGGGAGCAGATTCAGCACCTTATCCTCAGTCATCACGGACGCCGTGAGTATGGTTCACCCATTGTTCCCATGACCGTGGAGGCCTTTTTGTTGAATTTCCTTGATGAAATTGATGCAAAGATGAATGTCACGGAGCAGTTACGCCGTAAGATTGATGCCAATACCATGGAGTGGACGGACTATCAGCGGCACCTGGAGAGATATCTTTTTTTACGGGGTTTAGATTCGAGGGTGAAGGGCGTGCAGTATGACGATGGCGACCCTGCAGCTCGTCAACAGTCCCTGTTTTAATTATGATAGTGGAGTAATATATGTACGGTCAAGCAACGAGATTCCTCTGCTATAGTCAGGTATTGGGACAGCAACGGGCAAAGCAGATTGTGGCTCGGGCGATTGAGGCTGATCGTGTGCCCCATGCATATCTTTTTAAAGGGCCGGATGGTGTTGGCAAGAAGTTATTTGCCAGAGGAGTTGCAGCAGCCCTTAACTGCCGGGAAAGGCAGGGTGCCTTTGCCTGTGGTCACTGTGTTTCATGTCGTAAGCTTCTCTCGGGAAATCACCCGGATTATACGGTTGTTCAGCCCGATAAGGGTGCAATAAAAATAGACCAGGTCAGGAGTCTCTGTCGAGATCTCTCTTTTCCTCCCTATGAGTCACCTGTGCGGGTTGTTGTCTTGGAGGATGTGCATACAATGCGTCGTGAGGCTGCTAACAGCCTCTTGAAAACTCTGGAGGAACCTCCGCAAAATAATGTCCTGATTCTTACCGCCGAGAGTTCCTGTGAGATTTTGACGACCATCTCCTCTCGTTGTCAGGTGGTCTCTTTTTATCCACTGACAGAGAATGAGGTGTCTACTGCTCTGCAGGGTAAGGAACTTCCGCCGCTGGCCGAAAACGAGCAAGGTCTGCTTGCCCGTCTTGCCGAGGGTAGTCCGGGTAAGATGCTTCTCTTGAGTACCACTGCTGTACTACCTGTTTGGAAAAAGGCCCAAAAATTATTTATTGATCCCGCCCTCCAGGGGGATGCAGAGATTGGCGCCTGGTTACAGTGTGCAGAGGAGATTGCTCTCTTGAAAGAGGATATGACCTATTTCTTTGCGATTCTCCGCCTTATGATCAGGGATCATCTTCTGAATCTTTCTGGAGTGCAAGAGTCTCTTTGTTCTCTTACTGACTGGGGCTTTTCGGAGAATAAATTAAGGTGGAGCAGGCCTGCTCTGCTTCAGGCGCTACACTATATTGATACTGCTGAGAAGAAAATGGTGTATAACTGTAACAATACTTTGGTGTGCGAGGTCTTGCTTTTTGCCTTACAGAGATTGAAATAGTACGCTTGTTTATGGTGTAATGTTATGAGGGTAGCTTAATATAAAGAGATGTGAGTGCGTGGGATATGACCAGCAAAAACGATAAATTTGACAAAGAAGAAAAGAGAGTAGAGAGCATAGGCTTTGGTCTGATTTGCCCGGCGGAAAGTTCTCTTTATCGGATATATTTTCGTGATAGTGGTCAGCAGTTTACTGCCTTTGCCATGGAAGATGATCTGAAGCGGGGAGACCTGGTTTTAGTAGATCAGGAACAGGGCCCGGAGCCGGCCGTGGTTGCGGGCATTGCTCCTCAAAATGGTTGTGAAAATATTGATCGGCGTGTCCTGTATAAGATAGCTCGGCGCGCAGATTCTGAAGAGTATGAGAAGTATGCATCTCTTCTCCTCTTTGAAAATCGGGCCTTTTCTTTCTGTAGTAAATTGGTGAGTAAGCACAAACTTAAAATGTGTCTTGTCCGAGTTGAGCGCTTTTTTAATGGTAGCAAGATGATCTTTTACTTTACCGCTGAAAACAGGGTTGATTTTCGGGCCATGGTGAAGGATTTGGTGCAGGAGTTTCGTACCCGGGTTGAAATGCGTCAAGTCGGGGTGCGGCATGAGACTAAGATGATTGGCGGTATTGGTACCTGTGGCCGTGAACTCTGTTGTTCCTCTTTTATTCGAAAATTTGATTCTGTTTCGATTAAAATGGCAAAGGAGCAGGATTTGCCGCTGAACCCCACAAAAATCTCAGGTCTCTGTAATCGGCTTCTTTGTTGCTTGACCTATGAGTATGATACCTATCGACAGTTGCGGAAGAAAATGCCTAAGGTCGGTCGTCTTATTACCGTTGGCGGTCAACAGTATAAGGTGCGACGACAAAATTTGATGCAGAATACCCTGTCGGTCTTAAATCGTGAAGGGGAAGAGATTATTCTCAGCAAGGAAGAGTGGGCAGGCTGTGTGACGGCTCGCGGTGAAGGGGCCGGGCGTGGCAAGCGTGAAGGGAAAAAAACAAAGGAAAAAGCTGATAAGAGCAACGATTCGAAATCAGAGAAGAAAGAGAAATAATATATTTTAAACGTTTTGTTTGTTAGGGCAGTTTGGGAAATTGGTAATTTCGATAAAGATCAGCTCAGCCCCGTTTACGAGGCTATGATATTTACCCCGGATATTGTTGCTAGTGGAAATTTAGCATATATTCGTGGCTAATTTATTGTCAGGTTGCAGCTTTAAAGAAAAATTTTTCAAGGTAGCCATTGATCAAGGTCCCGCTCCCGGGAAGAAATAGACAGCAATTCTCCGTGGCCTCCTGCTGCGAGACGTTGCTGTGAAACAAAAGATACTGCTATGACAACTTATATAACAACTCCAATTTATTACGTTAATGCTCAGCCCCACCTCGGTCATGCCTATACCACCATTGTGGCTGATACCTATAGCCGTTTTCGCCACCTCTGTGGTGAGGATGTTCGTTTTCAAACGGGAACTGACGAACATGGAGAAAAAATTGTTGAAGCAGCAGAGAAAAATGGTGAGGCTCCTAAGGAGTATGTTGATAGAATAAGTGGTATGTTTCGTCAGACCTGGCCAATTCTTGGCATCGAGCCCGATAATTATATTCGCACCACCGATGCCAACCATATTGCAACTGTACAGAAAGTTCTGCAACAGGTCTACGATAAGGGAGATATTTATTTTGATAAATATACCGGACTCTACTGCCGTGGTTGTGAGCGCTTTTTGACAGAAAAAGAGCTGGTGGATGGAAAGTGCCCCGATCATCAGACTGCTCCTCAGGAAATTGCCGAGCAGAATTATTTCTTTAAGATGTCAAAGTATCAGCAGCAGTTGCTTGATCATATCAATGCCAATGAGGATTTTATTACCCCTCATCGTTATCGTAATGAGATGCTCTCCTTTTTGAGTGAACCGCTGGAAGATCTTTGCATCTCCCGCCCCAAGAGTCGTCTGACCTGGGGGATAGAGCTTCCCTTTGATGATAATTTTGTTACCTATGTATGGTTTGATGCCCTTATTAACTATTTGACAGGTCTTGGTTTTCCAGAGGATGATAAGTATAATAAATTTTGGCCTGTTGCAGAGCATGTGATTGCCAAAGACATCCTCAAACCCCACGCAATTTTTTGGCCAACCATGCTGATGGCCATGGAACTGCCTCTCTATAAGAAGTTGCATGTGCACGGTTATTGGAATGTGGACAATACCAAGATGTCTAAGAGTATTGGTAATGTTGTCCGTCCAAAAGAGCTTGTCGATGAGTACGGTCTTGATACTCTTCGCTATTTTACCCTGAGAGAAATGTCCTTTGGTCTTGATGCTTCCTTTAGCTCCGATGCCATTGTGTCCCGTAAAAATTCCGATTTGGCCAACGATTTAGGCAATCTCTTTAGTCGTTCCACGGCCATGATTCAAAAGTACCGTGGTGGCAAGTTACCCGCCCCGATCGCCTGTGAGGCAGATAGTGAACTGATTGCCCTGAGCAAGCAGGTAGTTGCCACCTATAAAGAAGAGATGGGTGCCTTTCGTTTTCACAGGGCCCTACAGGCTGTGTGGAGTTTGGTGGGATATGCCAATAAATATATTGTCAGCAATGAGCCATGGGCCTTGGCTAAAGATGAAAATGCTTGGCAGAGACTGGATACAGTACTCTATAATCTTGCTGAGTGTTTACGATTCCTGGCTCTGTTGATTCGTCCTGTTATGCCAGATACAGCATCAAGAATGGCCACAGGTCTAGGCCTGGCGACGGATGCATCGATCCTTAACTCTCTTGCCTTGGGTGGCGAGTGGGGAGTTGTGCCCGTGGGCACCGTTTTAGGTGAGGCTATTACCCTCTTCCCACGCATGGAAACAGCGAAAAGTGAAGAGAAAAAGGCAGGGAAGAAGGATTGTCAGGGTGCAAAAAAACAGGAGGCAGTGATCTCCGAGGATGGTCTTGCCAATTTTGCTGATTTTCAAAAGTTTGAGTTGAGGGTGGCAGATATTGTGGTTGCTGAGAGGATTAAGAAGTCCGATCGTCTCTTAAAGTTGACAGTCATGGCTCCGGAGGAGAGGATCATTGTTGCCGGGATTGCAGCACATTATAGTCCAGAGGATGTTGTTGGTCTCAAGGTTATTATTGTTGCTAATTTGAAGCCGGCAAAATTGATGGGTGTTATGTCTCAGGGTATGGTGCTTGCGGCCAAGGTGAGTGAAGATGGTGGCGAACGATTGGTGCTCTCCGGGGTTCAGGGTGATGTCCCTGCTGGAACTCGGGTAGCGTAAGGGCAGTCTTTTTCCAGGGGCTGTGCCCTTCGGGATCACCCCTGTTTAAGGAGGAGTTTTATGTTTGTGCTTGAAAATTTTATGATGGCCGCCGCGGGTTTGTTGGATTTTTTATTTACCCTCTATATCTGGCTTATCATTGGCAGGTCAATTATTTCCTGGGTAAATGCGGATCCTTATAATGCTATTGTCCGCTTTATCTACGATGTAACGGAGCCACCTCTGCGTAAAATACGTCAGATATTGCCTATGCAGATGGGTGGGATAGATTTCTCACCCATTATACTGATTTTAGCGATTATGTTTTTACAGAGTTTTCTTGTTTCAACTTTGAGGCAATTTGCTGTGATGATGTAGAAAGTCATTCTCCTATTAAATTAATTAACGGGTTTCTTATGTTTACTCCACAGTCCATCAAAGATCAGGAATTTCAGATAAAGTTTAGAGGTTGTGATCCCATTGAGGTAAAGTCTTATCTCGAGGAACTTGCCGACCATGTTTTCGAACTTCACGAGCAAAAACGTAAACATAATGAAGATATGAGTCGCCTGAAGGGAGAGCTGACTCTTGCCGAAAATGAGCGGACCCAGTACAAATCTGAACTTGCCAAAAATCAGAGTAGTGCAGGTGATATCGAAAAGAAGGTAGAGAAGGGTTATCAGTATAAGGATGAGCGTATTGCTGAATTGAGCCTTAATCTTGAGGGATTTCAGAAAAAACTTGATGCTCAGGCAGAAGAGTTTGTCTCCTGCAAGAAAACGTTGGACGAGACAAACATTCGTCTAGCGGCAGAGCAAGCCTTGGTTTCGGCCGGAAAAGCTGAATTGGAAAAAGTGCAGGCAAAAAATATCTTGCTTGAAGAGCAGCTGCAGGGGCTTAAGCAGGAGGGGATTGATTTTAAATCAACTATTCTTCTTGCCCAACAGTTTTCTGAAGAGTTGAAAAAAAGTGCTGAGGTTGAGGCAACAGAGCTTCTTATTGTTGCCAGGACTGAAGAAGAGGAACTGCGTGCTACAACCCAAGTAAAGAGGGATGAACTCCATGCTGAATTAGCATCTCTGGAAACAACGCGTAATGAGGTCCGAGACGAGATCAGGCAGAAGTTACAGACAGTGCTTGCCGGGCTTGATGTCCTGGGCGGGCCGGTAAATGACGCGACTGTTGATCTGGCTGATCTTAATTCTCTAGATTTTTCACTGGTAGATGATGCTGATGTTGCCTTTGTAGCGGCAGAGCTTGCTGAAGGTAGTGACGAGGCCCAGGCTTAATGTATCTCTTTATTTTATTGGTGCGAGATGAACTCCTGGTATAGGCTTGACGGCGCCACTGTTATTCTCCTGGTTTACACTCAACCCCGTGCCTCTAAGACTAAGGTTGTGGGTCTTCATGACGGCATGTTGAAGATTGCCTGCTGTTCTCCACCGGTTGATGGTAAGGCTAATAAAGAGTTGATTGTTTTTTTATCTCGTCTCTTGGATTGCCGAAAATGTGATATTGAGTTATTGCGTGGGCAGAGTAGTCGAAGGAAGCAGTTTGTGCTGACCGGGGTGGACGCTGAGCTTTTAGACAAATTAATCGTTTAATTTTGTTGTCAAGGGAGGCCTATGAAGCGATATATTATAGCTAATTGGAAGTGTCAGAAGAGGGAAGTGGAGGCTTTGCAGTGGCTCGATGGCTTTTTGCGGGCCTATAGGCCCGTTCAGGGACGTGAGGTGATTCTTGCGCCCTCTTTTCTTTGTCTGAGCTCTTTTGCGAAGAGGATTGCGGATTCGGGTCTGCCCGGCCTCTCTCTGGCCGCCCAAGATGTATCTCCCTACCCCCGTGGTTCCTACACCGGTGCCCTCTCCGCTGATCTGATAGGGGACTATGCCAGGGTGGCTATAGTTGGGCACTCCGAGCGCAGAAAATACTTTCATGAGACAAATCATGAGGTAACAAATAAGGTGGCGGAGCTTGCCGATGCAGATATGACCCCTCTTGTCTGCCTTGATGATAGCAATATGGATGGACAACTTGCCGCCCTGCAGGACAGTGAATGTGCCGAGATGATTCTTGCCTACTGCCCGGCCTATGCCTTGAACTCCAATGTTGCCGAGCCCCTTGACAGCGTGGCGAGGGCCGTTGCTCAGATAAGAAAATATCAGGCAAAGTACCCTATTGTTTATGGGGGTGCTGTCCGCCTTGAGAATGCGGCAGGATACTGGAACCTTGATGGCCTGTCGGGCATTTTTATTGGTGGGGCCAGTTTGGAGCTAGAGAGCTTTATGGCAATTTTGGATCAGTGCCATTCCCCCTCCTAATCATCGACCTTTGCCTTTGGCAGTAGGAATGAGACGATAAATCCTGCTGTACTGACACCGGCAAAGGCGAGGCCTAGTAACCCCAGAGTACCTATAAATCCAGGTTGTTGAGAGATGCGATCCGCCAGAATGAGAATTGATGAGCCGACGATAAGGGCGGCAATAATCATGGACATTCCCATTATTCTACTGGACGTGTCAATATGACTGGCAAGGTGCTCGATACGTTTGAGCTCCAGATTGAAGGTGAAGCGATCACGGCGAAAGCGTTCGAGGATATCGTGTAGCCCTCCGGGGATCTCTTCGAGTAGCTCAAGGTATTGGACTATTGATCTGCCAAACCTCTTATGGATTGCCTTCATGCTGTAGCGAGTGACTATCACCTTCTCAATCATTGGTCTGACGTGATTTATCACATCAAAGCTGGGATCAAATTGTTCTGCCACGCCTTCAATAGTGGTGAGGGCTTTGGTGAGGAGGAGAAGGTCGCTCGGGCAGCGAATTTTGAAACGTTGGAGCATGGTGAAAAAATCCGAGAGCATTTCGCTAATATTGAAATTATCGAGGTTGTCGCTTTGTAGCTGGCTGGTGAGGTGTTGCAGCTCTATGTAGAAATCACGGGTTGTGGTTAGGGCAGGGTCAACATCGGTGAGCTCTATAACGACTCTGCGCAATTTTTCGCTGTCCCCGTCTATTATGCCGGTGACAAGGTTGATCAGCTGGTCGGTGGTCCGTTTGTCAAGGCGGCCCACCATGCCACAGTCGATAAAGCAGAGGCTGCCGTCCTTGCGCAGTATGATGTTGCCTGGATGAGGGTCGGCGTGGAAGAGGCCAAATTCCAGACACTGTTTAAAGACAGCATTGGTGCCGTTGGCAACGATGGATCTTCGTTGTGCCTTTGTCAGCTCTTCGGGGTTAAGCGAGGCCAGCATTTCTCCCTGAATCTCTTCCAGGGCAAGCACGTTTCTGGTAGTGGCCTCCCAGTATACCTTGGGGAAATGTATTTGTGGGTCGTCTGTAAAATATTTTCCAAGTCTCTCTGTTGATTGGCCCTCGTTTATAAAGTTTGTCTCTTGGGAGAGTTGGCGGGAAAATTCTTTGGCTACGGCTCTGGCACTGTAGCCCAGGTTGGAAAAATATTGGTCAACAATCTGGGCCAGTGTTTCAAAAAGGGCCATGTCCTCTTCGATGAGCTTCTTATTTCCGGGTCGAATAATTTTTAAGACAATTTTACTGCCATCGTACAGCCTTGCTCTGTGAACCTGAGCAATAGATGCTGTGGCAAGAGGAGTCTCCTCTATTGATTGGAAGAGTTCTCTTTTTTTTCCCAGAAATTCTTTTTCCAGCACCTCGGTTATTTCGGAGAAGGGGATGGGAGTGCATTGAGCCTGTAGCTTTTTCAGCTCGTCGCACCATTCAGGGGGAATGAGATCCGGTCTTGTCGATAAAATTTGTCCAAGTTTTATAAATGTCGGTCCGAGTTTTTCCAGTATGAGACGAACGCGGATGGCCTTTGGTTCAGTAGAATTTTTCTCCTCATCTTAGTCTCCTGTCCAAAAATATGTGGAGGCCACTATCTATCACCATTTGCTTGAAGCCAAAGCTTGATAATGTCGTGATAATTTCGGTGAATCGTTTTGTGTTTCGAATGGTGCGTTTGATCTGTGGGATTTTCATGGGCTGTGTTATGGTAAGAGTGAAGTGGGAAAATCTAATTCTTTACTATATCGTTCAGAAGGGTATAAAATCAAGTAATGCCTCCTTGTTCATATGGGGCAATCTTAATAACATAAAGTAGATAAGGTTATGAAGCAGGGTGAAGATGTTGTTGCGCTTATAAAAGAGCGGGCAGATATTGTCCAGATTATTGGGGAGACGGTTGAGTTGCGGCGAAGTGGTAGCCGTTACGTAGGCCTCTGTCCCTTTCATGGTGAGAAGACGCCGTCTTTCTCTGTTACGGCAGGAGAACAGTTCTTTCATTGTTTTGGTTGTGGCGAGTCAGGTGATGTGCTCAGCTATGTGATGAAGTATTACGCGCTCTCTTTTCCTGAAGCGTTGAAGATGCTTGCTGAACGTTATGGGGTGGTCTTGCCGGAGAGAAAACAGTCTGCTCAGGAAAAGGCTCTGGCTGAAAAACGGAAAAAGATGTTTGCCCTGAATGAGAAGGTGGCTGCTATTTATGGCCAGTATCTTCGGACTAATAGGGGGGCTGGTGCGGCTCGTGATTACCTTGTCAGGCGGGGTGTGGGGAAAAAGATATCTGCAGATTATGGCCTCTGTTATGCCCCGTCTCAGGATGTGGAGGGTTGGCATTTCCTGGGAGGTCATTTGGCAAAGGAGGAGCTTGTCCTGGCCGCAGAGTTGGGCCTTGTTTCCGCTAAGGAAAACGGTGGTTATTATGATCGATTTCGGGACAGGATCCTCTTTCCCATAAGGGATATAGCAGGGCAGATCTGTGGCTTTGGCGGCCGCATCATAGGTGAGGGGCAGCCAAAGTATATGAACTCCCCAGAAAGTCTTATCTTTAATAAAAGCAGTCTGCTCTTGGGACTTTATCAGCAAAAAGAGGATATTCGCAGGGCAGGTTCGGTTGTCTTTGTTGAGGGCAACTTTGACCTCATCTCTCTTGTTGGCGCCGGGGTAAAGAATGTTGTTGCGCCTCTGGGGACGGCCCTTACCCGTGAACATCTTCGCTTAGTTAAGCGCTTTGCCGAAGGTGCTGTGATGTTATTTGATGGAGATAAGGCGGGAGTTCAGGCCGCTGTTCGTAGCGTGCCCCTGTTTCTCGGTGAAAATTTGATGGGGAAGGTCTCCCTTCTGCCGGAGGGAGAAGATCCCGATACTTATGTGCGCCGGCATGGCGGTAGGGGCATCCTTGAGCTGTTGGCTGAAGCTAGTCCTTTGCCGGAATTCGCCTTTGAAAATTTGGTGCAGGAGCATGGCCTCTCTCTTGATGGCAAGAGCAGGGTTATAGAGGGGCTGAAGCCTTTGGTGCAGGCAGCGACCTCCTCTCTGCAACGTTCAGTGATATTGTCGCATTTTGCCGAAAAACTCGGTCTTGATGTGATCAGTTTGGAAAGAAATTTACAGACGGGCGAAGGTGGTCCTGCTCAAAAAAATGTTTTGCCCAGTTCTGTGCCAGTGATCACGCCGCTTAAGCAAAAAAAAACCGAGGCTGTGCTGCCCCTTGATTCTGTCCAGAGGCGTTTTGTCCAATTTATGGTTTTGCACCCCTCTCTCTTTGACAGGCTTGTCGCTATGGGGATGCGCAATATTTTGTTGGGAAGTGTGGGGGAGATTATATTTCTCCATATGACCTCCCTTCTGCGGAAGCACAGGGTCTTGGAACCGGAAGAGTTTTTAGGTCTCTTGCCCAAGGGTGTAGAGCGAAAGGTGGTTGCCGAAATTTTGTTGAAGCAGGGTGACGGTCTTGCTGAAGGGGACGATCCCTTAGGGGAACTGGCTGAGCTTGAGGCATATTTAGAGGTGGCCTTGTTAAAGAAGAAGTCAAATGATATTCTTCTTTCTATTCAGGGGCTTGATCAGGTGAATGAACTCGATAAATTGCAAGATCTTTTGCTTGAAAAGATGGCTGTAGAGTTGGAATTGCAGGGGGTGCTGGAAAATTTCCAGTTGTTAGAGATATTGGTATTTGTTTGAATTCTGTTTGCTATTCGTTTGATATTTTGATATAAATTGTGTTTTAGGTTTTGTTTCTTATTTGCGTGAGGGAGCGATGTTTTGACTTTTTTCTTATAACTCGGAGTGCTTAGATGACCATAGGGAAAGAATCATTGGCCGGTGTTGGTGAGTGTAGGGTGAGCGGTGAATTTTCATTGGATAAAACTATTGTTCCCCTGGCCTTAACGAAGCAGAAAAAATCTTCTCCTGTGCTTGGAGAGCCCTTAGTAGCAGGTTCTGATTTGTTGAAGGAAGGAGTCCGAGCCCCTAAGCGCCGTATTTCTTCTTCGCAGAGAAAGCAGGGTGATTCGACGGCAGCCGCAGACTCCATGAATATTTATATGCGGGAGATGGGGAGCCTGAAGCTTCTTAAGTATGATGATGAGCGAAAACTCGCTCAGACTATTGAAAAGGGGAAAAAACAGGTGCAGTTTGCTGTTTTACAGTCCACCCTTGCCATGCCAATTCTTCTCCAGATGAAAGAAACTATTGTAGAAAACCCTGGTAAAATATCTCTCTTTGTCGGAGGTATTCCCGATGCTCAATTTGATGTTATTGCAGAGGCGTGTGATGTCTTCCTTGCCAATTGGCAGACCTGTGTGGGGCTTGATGGGCAACGGAAGAAGTATCTTAAGAAATATCTTTCCCCATCTCTGAGCGCAGATGCCAGGGAGAAGCTACTCTTTAATATTTTGCAATGTGGAAAGCAGATAGCTGAGCTGTTTGAAGATAGGGTGCTCTCTTCTGAGTATGTCAACATGGTCGCCCAGGCAGCCGAGGATCTCTCTAAGCGATTTCGTAAAATTTTTGTTGAGCTTATTGCCGGGGAAGGAGACTTGCCGGAGGAGGAGATGCGGAGCCCGGAAGAGCTTGAGCGGTTGGTTGATCTGCAGTTTATTCGCGAATCGGGCAGTAGTCTACAAAGTCTTAATGAACTGTTAAAAGAAGTTGAAGAGGGTCGTTTTATAAGCAAAGAGGCCAAGGAGGCCTTGGTGCGGGCCAATCTTCGTCTAGTGATTTCGGTGTCCAAGCGTTTTGTTAATAGAGGTCTGCAATTTTCTGATCTTATCCAGGAGGGTAATATTGGTTTGATGAAGGCTGTGGAAAAATTTGATTACCGTCGTGGTTTTAAATTCAGTACCTATGCGACCTGGTGGATTCGCCAATCTATTACTCGTGGCATTGCCGATCAGGGGAGAACGATCAGGTTGCCCGTGCATATGATTGAGACGATTAACCGAATGCTTCGTGTGTCAAAGGATTTTTATCTGGAGGAACATCGGGAACCGTCCGTGGAAGAGGTGGCAGGTCAACTCGGGACGGAGGTTGACAAGGTTAAGTCTGCTTTGAAAATTGCCAAAGATGCTATTTCGCTCGACACGCCGGTGGGTGATGATGGCGAGACGTATTTAGGTGATTTTATTGTTGATAAAAATTGTCTCGGCCCTGATGGCTTTGCCATGGTGGCAAGCCTTAAGGAGTGTCTCAGTCAGGTGCTCTCCTCTCTTTCTCCCCGTGAGGAGAAGGTGTTGAAGATGCGTTATGGCATCCTTGAAAAGCGGGAGTATACCCTGGAAGAGGTTGGACGTTGTTTTAATGTGACTCGGGAAAGAATCAGGCAAATCGAGGCGCAGGCAATCTCTAAATTAAAGCATCCATCCCGTTGCGGTGATCTGAAGGTTTTCATGACCGATTAGGGCGGAACTGTGGGGAGGTTGGATGATGGATGGTCTTGTTGATTGGGATTGCCCCTCTGCTCTGCTTCGGGGCTGGGAGTGCGCGGTTTTTGGCGACTTATTGAGTTTTATCATCATCCAAGCAGGGTGTTGGACGCATCTCTTGCTCAAATTCGATCTGTTGCAGGTCTTAGAGAGGGGCAGCTAGCAGGTTTTGCCGATCCCCAGTCTCTTCGTCTTTCTGCGGCAGAAGAGCTTGGCAGATTAGATGCTCTTGGCCTGTTGGCCATTTCGTTTTCATCTCCTCTCTATCCTGAGAACCTTAAACAAATTTTTGATCCTCCTCCTGTTCTCTATGCATCCGGTGATCTCTCCCTCTTGAATACTCATGCCCTTGCCATTGTCGGGGCTCGGGCATCGACCTCGTATGGCAGACGAGTTGCCCATAATCTTTCCTCGGCGGTCTCTCTTGCCGGCCTGACGGTTGTTTCTGGCCTTGCCCTTGGCGTTGATACGGCGGCCCATGAGGGGGCTTTGGCTGTTTCCGGTAAGACTATTGCTGTACTTGGCTGTGGCCTTGATATTGTCTATCCCTATCAGAATAAAAAACTCTATAAAATCATTGCTGGGGAAGGTCTTGTTATTACTGAATATCCTCTGGGGACCCGACCCGATGGCTTTCGTTTTCCGGCCCGGAATAGGATTATTGCCGGTATGAGCGATGGTGTTTTGGTGGTGGAGGCAGCAAGGAAATCAGGCTCTCTTATTACTGCCCAGCTTGCCCTTGATTTTAATAGAGAGGTGTTTGCCGTACCGGGTCAGATCGACTCGGTTAAAAGCGCCGGGACTCACATCCTCCTGCAGCAGGGGGCAAAGCTTGTTCATGATGTCACTGATATTTTAGAAGAATTTCCATTTCCTCTCCGTGTCGGGCAGGGTGGGCAGAAGGGTGAGGCGAGCCTGCCGTCGGAGGCGGGCCAGCAGATTTTGGATCTCTTGGATGTCTATCCTTCTTCCCAAGAAGAGCTTATGGTAGAGTCGAAACTTTCAGCAAAAAAAGTGGCAGAGGAGTTATTGTTGCTTGAACTTGAAGACTTGATTGAGATTTTGCCGGGAAATATGGTACGTAGAGTATGAAGATAAAAGATCATAACATTTTGAAAAATAAGGGCATTTTTGTTTTATGCCGGATAGAGGGAACAGGATATGCAAAGTATAAAAATAGCACCATCGATTCTTTCTGCTGATTTCACTCGTTTGGGCGAGGAGATAGAGGCCGTCGATAGGGCTGGTGCAGAAGTTATTCATATAGATGTCATGGATGGACATTTCGTGCCTAATATTACCATAGGCCCTCTGGTGGTTGAGGCGGCGCGGCGGGTTACCGATAAGGTTCTTGATGTGCATCTGATGATCAGTGATGCGGATAGGTATGTTGATAGTTTTGTTAAGGCCGGTGCTGACTGGGTGACGGTGCATGTAGAGACCTGTACCCATCTGCATAGAACGGTCAGTCGGATTAAGGAGTTGGGGGCAAAGGCAGGAGCTGTGCTGAACCCTGCAACCTCACTTGCCTCCCTTGACTTTATCCTGGAGGATCTCGATCTTGTCATGCTGATGAGTGTTAATCCCGGGTTTGGCGGTCAGTCTTTTATCCCCTCTACCCTGGAGAAGAGCTGGCAGCTTCATCAACGTATTCAGAGCCTTGGCTTGGAAATTGGCATTGAGATAGATGGTGGTATCAATGCCGCAACCATTGCCGATGCCACCGAAGCCGGGGCAAACATCTTTGTCGCAGGATCAGCCGTTTATGGGAGCTCTGATTACTCAGAGACTATTGCCGAATTGAAGAAATTGGCAGCAGTTGGCCTTACCAAGCGAAGGGAAAAATAGTTTTTGGGGAGAGCGGATGTTTGCAAGTTATAAAAGTATACAGGAGACCTGTGCATTTGAAAAATTATCAGAGCTTGCTCAAAGCCCCTATGATCTAACTCAGCCGGGGGCCCTGCAGGCAGATAATCGTCTGCAGCGATATCAGGTTGCAGGTCAGGCCTTTAAACTCTTCTATGCAACGGAGCAGGTGGATGACAGGGTGCTTGCCGGCCTGCAGGCGGTGGCCGATGAGTGCCAGCTTGTCTCTCAGTACAGGGCAATGCGAACCGGCGCCGTCATGAACAAAATAGATGGATTTGTTAGTGAGAATCGCCGGGTGCTACACACTGCTACCCGTGATCTCTTTTCGGGGGAGCCAGCGGAAGCATCAATGAACTCAAGGGCCAAAAGGGAATTGGAAAAACTCTCTCACTTTCTTGATGCCCTTGATGCCGGTGAGATTGTTAACGAGGCGGGAGAGGCCTTTACTACCATTGTTCAGGTGGGTATAGGTGGCTCTGATTTGGGTCCCCGGGCCGTATATGAGGCCCTGAAATCCTATACTATTGTCGGCAGAAGGGCAGCCTTTATCTCTAATGTTGATCCCGACGATGTCTCCATGGCCCTGGCCGATCTTGACCTTGGCAAAACCATTTTTAATATTGTCTCCAAGAGTGGTTCAACCCTTGAGACGGTGACCAACGAGGCCTTTGTTCGTCGAGCTCTCTTGGAAAATGGTTATGATTCGGCTCGACACTGTATTTCTATCACCGGTGAGGGGTCGCCCATGGATGATCCTGATTCTTATCTGGCCTCCTTTTATCTCTATGATTGTATCGGCGGTCGCTACAGTACCACCTCCATGGTGGGTTGTGTCCTGCTTGGCTTTACCCTCGGTTTTGAGCAGGTAATGGCCTTTTTGCGTGGGGCCGCTAATATGGATAACTCTGCCGATGAGGTTGATATTCTAAAAAATATTCCTCTTCTTATGGCCCTTATAGGGATTTGGAACCGAAATTTCCTCGATCTTTCCAGTTTGGCGATTATTCCCTATTCTCAGGCACTGTATCGTTTTCCTGCTCATTTACAGCAGTGCGATATGGAGAGTAATGGTAAGTCCGTTGACCGGCAGGGGCGGGCTGTGCAGGGGAAGACGGGGCCGATTATTTGGGGAGAGACGGGGAGCAACAGCCAACATGCTTTTTTTCAGCATATCTATCAGGGAACCTCGCCGGTACCCATTGAGTTTATTGGATTTTCTGAGTCGCAACGTGGTAAGGATATAGAGGTGCAGGGCTGCACCTCACAGCAAAAGCTTCTAGCCAATCTCTTTGCCCAGATGGTGGCCCTTGCCTGCGGTAAAAAAGATCAGAATCTCAATAAGTTTTTTGCGGGAAACAGACCAAGTTGTCTGCTCTTTGCAAAAAAGCTCACCCCCTATGTTATGGGAAGCCTGCTTGCCTGCTATGAGGCAAAAATTGTCTTTCAGGGCTTTGCCTGGAATATAAACTCCTTTGATCAGGAGGGTGTGCAGTTGGGTAAGGAGCTTGCCAAGAGATTTTTACGTGAAATCGGGGGTGAAGAAGAGGGTTTTCACGGGATAGAATCTGCTTTTCTTAATGAAGTTCAAAGGGGCGTATAAGTTAGGTTGGCTCGGTGCTTTCTCTAGGTTTTTTGTTGACAAAAAAGAGTGACGCAATTATTCTGCCGCTTTGATTGGCATGATTGCGATTTAAATATGTCTTTTTGTCTTTTAGTGGTATAGAAAGGTTTGTTTTTTGAATATTCGCTTATTCCTTGCATCAAAACGATTGATTTGGTGAGGGATTAGAGCTATAAGAACGTATCATATTTGGTGAAGGTAGTAGTCTAAACAGTAATTCAAAGGAGGAAATCATGGCAAAACATGAGACGCCCTTGTTGGATCAGTTGGAGAGTGGCCCGTGGCCGAGCTTTGTAACTGACATTAAACGCCAAGCTGAGAAGAAGCCCGAGTGTTGGGATATCCTCGGTATCTTGGAACTGTCTTTCAAAGAGAGAATCACTCACTGGAAGCACGGCGGAATCGTTGGTGTTTTTGGATACGGTGGTGGTATCGTTGGTCGTTATGCGGATGTACCTGAGCGTTTTCCAGGTGTTGAGCACTTTCACACTATTCGTGTTGCTCAGCCATCTTCTAAATATTACACTTCAAAGAATCTTCGTCAGTTGATGAACCTTTGGGAGAAGCATGGTTCTGGTATGACCAACTTCCATGGCTCTACTGGTGATGTTATTCTTCTTGGAACTCGAACAGAGAATCTTGAGCCTTTTTTCTGGGACCTTACCCACGAAATGGGACAGGATCTTGGTGGTTCTGGTTCTAACCTTCGTACTCCTGCATGTTGTCTCGGAACTTCTCGTTGCGAGTGGGCATGTTACGATACTCAGGAAGCTTGTCATAGTTTGACCATGCATTATCAGGATGAGATTCATCGTCCTGCTTTTCCATATAAGTTCAAATTCAAGTTCTCCGGTTGTCCAAACGATTGCGTTGCCGCTATCGCTCGTTCAGATGTGGCCGTTATCGGCACCTGGAAAGATGATATTCGTATCGACCAGGCTGCCGTTAAAGGATATATGGCAAATGAATTCCCAGCAAACGGTGGTGCTTTCATCGGTCGCGAATGGGATGCATTTGATATCCAAAAAGAAGTTATCGACCTCTGCCCAACCAACTGTATGTGGATGGAAGATGGCGAATTGAAGATTGATGACGCCGAGTGTACCCGTTGTATGCATTGCATCAACGTTATGCCTCGTGCTCTTCGTCCAGGTGCTCAAGGTGGTGCGTCTATCTGTGTTGGTGCTAAGGCTCCAATTCTTGATGGTGCCCAGTTTGCTACCTTGATTCTTCCTTTTATTCCAGTAACCAAAGATAACGATTTCGAAGAGCTCATCGAGTTCATCGAGTCTATCTGGGACTGGTGGATGGAAATTGGAAAGAACCGTGAGCGTGTTGGCGAAACCATGCAACGCGTTGGTCTTCCAACCTTCTTGAGAGCTGTTGGTGTTGAAGCACTTCCACAGCATGTGAAATACCCTCGAGAAAATCCATACGTTTTCTGGAATGAAGAAGAGGTTGAAGGTGGTTTTGAGCGTGACGTACAAGAGTTCCGTGCTCGCCACGCAGCTTAATACGACTTTTTAATCTGTCTAACATAAAATATAAAAGGAGATTTATCATGGGTTATAATCCTGATAAGCCAATGGACGGCCGACTCTCTGACCTTGGTCCACCACATTATGAACAATTTTTCCCTCAAGTAATTCGGGAAAATAAGGGCAAATGGCTCTGGCACGAGATTCTTCAGGCTGGCGTTTTGATGCACAAATCTGAAACTGGCGCTGAGGTTTATACCGTGCGTGTAGGTTCTGCTCGTCTTATTTCTATCGAGCACGTTCGTGAGCTTTGTGACATCGCTGATGCCCATTGTGACGGACACCTTCGTTTCACCACTCGTAACAACGTTGAGTTCATGGTAGACGCCAAAGAGAAGGTTCAACCTCTTCTTGACGATCTTGCAAGCCGTGGCAACAAGTTCCCTGTTGGTGGTACCGGTGCTGGTGTAACTAACATTGTTCACACCCAGGGTTGGGCTCACTGTCATACTCCTGCTACCGATGCCTCTGGTGTTGTTAAAGCAGTTATGGATGAGCTTTTTGAGTATTTCACATCTCAAGTTCTTCCTGCACAGTGTCGTATCGCGCTTGCATGTTGTTTGAACATGTGTGGTGCTGTTCACGCGTCTGACATCGCTATTCTCGGTGTTCACCGTAAGCCACCTATGATCGATCACACCCGTATTTCTGGTGTATGTGAGCTTCCGCTTGCTATTTCATCTTGTCCTCTTGGTGCTGTTAAGCCTGCGAAAGCAGTGGTTAATGGAAAAGAGATCAAGACCGTAAAAGTTAACGTAGAGCGCTGTATGTTCTGTGGTAACTGTTACACCATGTGTCCTGCTATGCCACTGGCTGATCCAGATGGTGATGGTATTGCAATCTTGGTTGGTGGAAAGGTATCTAACTCACGTCAGGCACCTAAGTTCTCCAAGCTTGTTATTCCTTTCTTGCCAAACAACACTCCTCGTTGGCCAGAAGTTGTTAATGCTATCAAGGGTATTCTTGAAGCATATGCAGCTGGTGCAAACAAATACGAGCGTCTTGGCGAGTGGGCCGAAAGAATTGGTTGGGAAAAATTCTTCGAAGTTTGTGAAATTCCATTCACAGACAAGAGCATCGACGATTATCGTCTTGCTTATGACTCATGGCGTACAACTACTCAGTTCAAGTACACCAGCCATACTGCCAGTTATACCAAGTAGTCTGAATTAATATGATTGATAGTTCCCCGATGGGCATTTTGCCCGTTGGGGTTTTACTTTTTCAATCGCTAAAGGAGGGTTATCATGCCCATGGATGTCGACGAACTCAAAAACGTGATCGTAGAGAAGGCTCAGAAGTCTCCAAAGCCACAGCTTTACATCAAAGATTTCTACAAATGTGACCCTGAGACCAAGCCACGTGTTATGAAGAATATTTGTAACGAATTAGTTCGTGAGCAACGTCTTATGTTCTGGTCTTCTGGATCAACCACCATGTACGGTGTACCAGAGAGAATTAAGAACGAAGAAGGCTGATAGACTCTTTTTGAGTTTGTTATGATTCAGGAAGGGCCCATGGAGAGTTATCTCTATGGGCCCTTTTTTTATGGAAGGGAAAAATGTCTCAGATTATTAGAATAGCAGAAACTGCTTCGACCAATATTCTTGCCAAGGAGTATGCCCGGGCCGGGGCAGACCATGGCTCTGCCATTATTGCTGAAAACCAAACGGCAGGGCGGGGGCGTTTAGGTAAGCAGTGGCAGTCTATTAGGGGAACAGGACTCTACTGTTCCATTATTATCCGACCACAACAGCTACCGCGTACAGAGTACCATAAACTTACCCTGGTAACAGGGCTTGCTGTGGCCCTCTCTCTGGAGTTTCTCACGGCAAAATCCTTCCAGCTGAAGTGGCCCAATGATGTCTACTATAAAGGGGTGGGGAAGTGTGCAGGAATACTCTGTGAATCTGTCCTTGGAACTAATCCTCGCTCAGATTATCTGATTGCGGGTATTGGCATTAATGTGAATACCCGGCAAGAGGAGTTTGATGCTGAAGTTGCAGGTCGGGCAGGATCCTTATTTTCGATCACAGGAGAGGAACTCTGCATAGACCATGTTTTCAACTCTGTTTATGAGCAGATTTTGGCCCAGGTCGACGAGTTTTTTAGCGGAAATTTTTCCTCTATTCTATCGCAATGGCGACAGAGGGATATGCTGGCGGGGAGAAAATCCTGCTGGCTGACCATGGCGGGAGAAAGCGTTGAGGGCATTGCAGAGGGGGTAAGTAGTAGTGGCCAACTTTATATAAGAGATGCGAGTGGAGAGCGACATGAGGTGCTCTCTGGTGATGTACAGCTTGTCAGAGCGTAATAGCTGTCCATCGAAATTGTATAGGGTTATGTCACTGTGTTCAACTCTTGCCGTGAGGGAGAGCACTAGCTCAATGCCTTGAGCCAGTGCCCTTATAGCGGTCAGATTTCTAGGCTTGTCCTCCTAGAGTCCTGCAGCACTCTTTAACTCCTCTATCTTATCTGTACGTTCCCAAGGGAACTCTACATCACTACGTCCAAAGTGGCCGTAGGCTGCTGTCTGGCGATAAATTGGGCGGAGTAGGTCAAGTTGCTGAACGATGGCCTTGGGACGAAGATCGAAGTTTCCTAGAATAAGCTCTTTAATTGCCGCATCAGAGATTCTTCCTGTGCCAAAGCTATTGACGTTGATGGAAACAGGCTGGGCTATACCAATGGCGTAGGCAACCTGTATCTGAAGTTCGCTGGCAATACCAGCTGCCACCAGGTTTTTGGCGACATAGCGACCATAGTATGCAGATGATCTATCAACCTTGGATGGATCCTTTCCTGAGAAGGCACCACCACCGTGCAGGGCCTTGCCTCCGTAGGTATCGACGATAATCTTACGACCGGTAAGGCCGCAGTCACCAACCGGGCCTCCAATAACAAAACGGCCCGTGGGGTTAATGAAGAACTTGGTGTTGGCGTCAATCATATCAGCGGGCAGGGTCGGCTTGATAATCTCCTCCATTACCGCCTCTTTCAGATCGTTGTAACTGATAGATTCATCGTGCTGGGTAGAGAGGACAACAGCGTCAATTCTTTTGGGTATCTTGTTCTCATACTCAATGGTTACCTGGCTCTTGGCATCGGGTCTGAGCCAGGGGAGAATGCTGCTTTTGCGTACCTGAGCCTGTCTACGGGTAAGTCTGTGGGCCAGGGTAATGGGCATGGGCATGAGGACATCGGTTTCATTGCTGGCATAACCAAACATCAAGCCCTGATCGCCTGCTCCCTGATCAAGGTCAATACCTGCACCCTCATTAACGCCTTGGGCGATATCGGGTGACTGCTTGTCAATAGTGGTCATGACAGCGCATGATTGCCAGTCGAAGCCCATCTCCGATGAGTTGTAGCCAATCTCTTTAATAGTGTTGCGTACTACCTCGGGCATATCAACCCAGGCTGAGGTGGTAATTTCACCGGCGATAAGTGCCATACCGGTGGTAACGAGGGTCTCGCAGGCAACTCGTGCCTGTGGATCTTGCTCTAAAATAGCATCAAGAATAGCATCGGAAATTTGATCGGCCACCTTGTCAGGATGGCCTTCTGATACAGATTCTGATGTAAACAGGTAATTTGACATAAAAAGTCTCCTTTTGTTACATATGTAAAGCATCTATTGCTTCTTGAAATAGTCGTACAGAAAATACCCACTATACATAATGGCGCAAGGTTTTTAGGATAATAAAAGGAGAAAAACGCAAAAACGATAATTAATGCGATATAAGATCCTCTGTGGTATCAATAAAGAGAGGTGTCCTGTTATGAAGAGATGGAGTGTGGATATCTATAGTGATTGAAATGATTTTTTCTTGGTGAAACATATGTCTATAGAAGCAGCGAAAAAGGTATTGGAAATAGAGGAACAGGGGCTTGCTGCCGTTCGTGAAAATATTGGTGAAGAGTTTCTTGCCGCCGTTGAGGCTATTGTTAACTGCCCCACTCGGCTGGTAATCACGGGGATTGGTAAATCAGGTATTGTCGGTCAGAAAATATCGGCGACCCTTAACAGTATAGGTACAAGTTCTTTTTTTCTTCATCCCGTTGAGGCCCTGCATGGCGACCTGGGGATGGTGATGGCAACGGATGTCGTTTTGGCAATCTCCTATTCAGGTGAAACGGCTGAGCTTAATGGTCTACTCAGAAGTTTAAAGGCTCGTGGCAACACTATTATTGGTATGACGGGAGGGGCAAAATCCACCTTGGCCATGGCATCGGATATTTTTCTTAATATACGAATTCCTGCCGAGGCCTGTCCACTTGGGCTTGCCCCCACCACATCGACCACCGCAACCATGGCCTTAGGAGATGCCCTAGGCGTTGTTTTGCTTAATCGTAAGCAGTTTAAGGCTGAGGATTTTAGATTCAATCACCCCGGTGGTTCCCTGGGCGAGCGTCTTAAGGTGAAGGTTGCTGAGGTGATGATTACCGGTAGTGATATGCCCATGGTGGCGCCTGACCAAGATGCCATTGCTGCCCTAGCGGAGCTGAACAGTAAAAATGTTGGAGCTGTTCTGGTGGTAGCTGATACAGGAATGCTCGCAGGAATTATTACCGATGGCGATGTTCGCCGTTATGTCCTCGATGCAGAGGCCCTGGAGGGGCTGTGTGCCGCGGATCTGATGACTAAGCATCCACTTACCATTGGTGACGGGGTGCTTGCTGCTGATGCTCTGAGCATAATGCAACAGCATGAAGTGACTGTTCTTCCCGTGGTTAGCGAGGAGATGCGGTTAGTTGGTCTTCTCAATCTGCATAAGCTACTTGGCAAGGGTGAGTTCCGCTTTTTGATTTAAGGGTAGGTCAGAGTATCCAGAGGTTCTAGTCGGCCTCTGGGCGAGGAGCAAATTGCCACTGATCTGTGGCTTTGTTGTATGCATAGTACATGACAAGGGTTAGTGGGCGATTCTGTGAAGTATCTGTTGCCTCCATTCTGTAAATGAGTTTTCCTGCTTCATCCTTAATAAATAGGATCTTGGGGGCCAGTAGCGTCTCTGGGGTAGCTGCGGGGTAATTTTCCAGGAAAATATCTATTTGCTGCCTCTGCAGAGCCACTCTTTTTTCTTCCACAAATTGTTCATTCTTTAGCATCTTCAGGTCTGAACTCATCTCCTCTTGTATTTGAATAAAGGCGGTCTCCTCGGCAAAGGCGCTTTGCTTGATAGTCTTGGCAATGTGTTGGTATGTTTTTATTGCCTGGGCAAAGAGTTTAGCCTCTTTGTAGTTTTCACCGACCTGTTGATTTTGGATGATCTCTGTTTGCAGTATAATTCTTTTCAGTTTTTTGCTGCTCATGGCACTGTCTTCTTCTGGATCCGAGAGACCTTTGCCTTCAAGATTGGTTATAGCCCTCTTGTAGGCGGCAATGGCCTGCTCCCACTCTCCATTGGTAAAGGCTTCATTTCCCTGAGCAATCATTATGTAGAGTGCTATTTTACTGATTTTGTTTTCTGTTTCTGCTGCGGAGTTCTGCTTGGCCAGGGGATTGTCTTTTATTTTTTCCAAGGCATCGCGGTAGATCGGGAGGGCCTGGGCCCAGCTTGCAGTTTTGTAGAGTTTCTCCCCCTTCTCCGTGAGTTGCTGAAAGGCGCATTCTTTGAGGCTAAACCTTATATCCTGCAAGGCGTGCTCAATTGCTGATCCAACTAATGTCTGGGCTTTCTTCTGGGCAGTTTGCAGCAGGGGTTCAGCCGATTTACAGCCATTTCTCTTATATTCAGTCAGGGCCCTCTCATGGGCCTGGTAAAAGCTTATCTCTGCTTTTGTCTGAAGCAGAATTTTTTTTTCTTTATCCGTTTTGGCAATTGATCTTGCTTGGCGTAATCCTGCATTTGTTTTGGGCCAATCCCTGTTTGTTATGGCCGTTTGTACCTGAGCTATGACGGTACTAAAGGTAATAATTTTTTCCTGAGATTTTTTGTCTTGCCCTTTTTTATTAGAGAGATTAGCAGTTAGTCCTTGCCTGATCTGGGCAGAGAGGAGTATCTCTTTGCTCTTGGCCTCTATGCTAGAGAGCTTTTTACCGTAGAAAAGGGAAGAGGCTGAACTTTTTACCTGGGCACTTTCACAGAGAGCCTGTGCTGTTCTAAACTCTTTTCGTTCAAGGGCCGTTATGCACTGTTGATAGAGTCCTGTTGCCGATGTGGCTCTCCCCGTATCCTTAAAAAATTGTAAGGCGATGATTGCTGAGATAATCGCGAAGAGGATAAGGGTGGGCAGAGGCGATATTCTGCCAAGGATATTTTGTTTTTTACTCTCTTTTGTTGGCAGGGGATTCTTCGCCTTTTTTCCTTCAAGAATAATTGCCTGTTCGAGACGCTTAATATTATCCTTAACATCGTAAAGATCAGAGACTTCTTCAAGGGCTTGGCGATACTTATCCAAGGCGCTCTGCGTTTCGCCATTTTCTTCATGGAGGCGGGCCTCTTTCTGCTTTTTCTGGGCGACGAGAAGAGCCTTGTCAGCTCTCTGTTGAAATGAACGACGTTCATTAAAGGTTGATTCGGTGGGAATTGCCTGTAGTTCTCTGTTGAGTTGGTTGAATCGTTTTTGGGCCAGGTATTCTTGGAGGAGAGAGAGATTATATCCCCTCTCTTTATCTGGAGTTGTGGCCTGCCCCTCGTCTGTGGGGCTTGATTCCAGAGAGATGGCGTCAAAGTTTATTGAAAAGTCGTCCTCTCTTACCTCTGGAAGGCTCGGGGCTATGGCTGTTTGCGCTAGCTCTGCCAGGGGAAAGTTGTCGGCGTGAGCAGCATACCATTGAGCCGCTCTTTCATTGAAGGCATTTTCTTTTGAGTAGACCTCACCTGTTATCATCCGAGATATAAATTCAACCAGTTCGGCACATGTTGTTTTGTCGGTCCAAAAATTGCCAAGACAAATTGCCCCAGGATCAAAATCTGGGTGGAAGGTTGGGGTCAGTGGTTTGCAGTTGGGTGGGAAAAGTGGGAAACCAAAGGGGATTGAGAGTAATATGGCATGATGTTGCGATAGGCTGATTTTCTCTTTATCCTCAATGAGTCCTGTCAGTTGATAGCTGACCTCTGCCTCCTTGCCGTTTGTAGGGCTGTGAGGGGTAACCGTGATAAATTGATGATCTGTAAAATAGGCGATCAGCTCTTTAATTGTCTCATCCTCTTGTGGCCTTGCAACTGACATAATTACCCGATAATGTAAAATTTTTACGTGTTTAGCATAGCTATATTGGTTGCTATAATAAATACTATCAGTAAATGCAATTTTACTATTGTTCTATTTTAATAGAGGTGCTGAGGCAGGGTCTCTCTCTCTTCTACCTCGTCCCAGTGAGAATTATGCTTAAAAAACCACTTTTCTTTCGAATAATTGAGCAAAAAAATTGTCCCATCTATGCAAAAGGGGAGCAATTTTTCTTATCAGAAAAGAGTTTTTCTTCTCCTGCCGGGAAAGATGCATGTTTAATTTTAGTTCGAAATCTGATAGAGCTCTTGTTTCAGCTCAGGGGGCAGTCTCGTTCTGAAACAGAGGGTCTTGTCTTTAATTGTAGCGGTTGTGTTGGCTTAATAAAATATAAAATTATTGAGTGCAGGGAAAAAAGAGACGTAGATCTTGTTCCGCTAGGTGTGAGTCTGGAACGGATCATTGAAGGTGCCTATGGGTTTGATATAAATAGTCCCTTTCTCCGTGCCCTCTCTGTAGATGGCCTTGATGGCATTTTAGAGAAGTTTAAATTTGTTGAGCTTTGTTCTGGAGCGGTGCTTATGCAAAAGGGAAAGCGCAACTCCTCTCTCTATCTCCTGCTTGAGGGAGAGCTTCTTGTGGAAGATGGAGGTTTTATCCTGGGACGATTTTCCGCAGGAGATATTTGTGGTGAGATGAGTTATTTGGGAGCAGACCTTGCCGTCTCAACTATACGGTCTAGTCGGGCAAGTAGATTACTTGCCATAGGCAGTAGCGATTTTGCCGAGTTGGTTTTTGCTAAGCCTGCAGTGCAGTTATTTATGGCAAAACTTATGGCCCAGAGATTAGCCCGCAGTAATGCGGAGCGATCCCGTGATTTGCAGTCCTGCATGTCCGGGCGTCTTGATACGATTGCTGCCGCGGAACTATTGCAAATTTTCCATATGAATCAAAAAACGGGCATGCTCTTTCTGGCCCTGCGCGGAGGGCAGGCAAGTGTTTTTTTTCTTGAGGGGAGTGTAGTGCGCGCCCTCTATAAGGGCTTGGTTGGAAAAGAGGCCTTCTTTGCAATTTTAGTTGAAAAAAAAGGACGTTATCGATTCACCACAGGGCTTAGTCAGGAGGATATGAAATCACCGGTAATCGGTGATTTCATGTCGATTTTGCTGGAGGGCATTCAACAGGTCGATGAGGCAGAACCTCAGGGGTCTTGCAGTCGGGACTTAGCTGCGATTTTTTGAAAAGCCCTGTTCATCAGGCCGCTCTCTACTCTTTGAATGGGGCCAATTCTAAGATATCCAAGAAGTTATCCACGTGAAAATTCGCATTGAGATCCTTGTTTCTAAAGGCAATAAGAGGAACTCCGGCACTGGCAGCCTGTTGCTCATCCATAGTTGTATCTCCAATATGAATAGCCTCCTCAGGCTTACACCCAAAATGTTCTAATATTTCCAACATGCCATCGGCAGCAGGTTTGGGCCGTTTTGAGTTAACAGCTGTCATGACCTTGCCAAAATATTTTTTCAGCCCGTAGCTCTCTAACAGGGTCTCCATTGTTTCACTTCTATTGGTCGATATGGCTAGGTGAAAACGGTCTTTGATTGTCTCCAGGAAAACCGGTAGGTCTTTTTCCATGTTCATATGACGGAGGAAGGAGCTGTAGTCGGTGTTTGCCCGTAGTCCTTCTATCTCTTGCATTGACTGCTCTGGATAGTTGCGAAAGATGTGTTTGAGGGCGTTTGTCACATTTGCGGCATGGACATAGTTAAGCTCGTCCTCATCCATGGGGGGGTGGCCAAGTTGGTCGAGGAGATAATTATAGTAGCTTTTGTTGAGATTTTTGGAGTCGAACATCACTCCGTCGCAGTCAAAGATAACAAGCTTGAGCATGGGCTATCACCGGGGTATTGATTTATGCGTTGAGTTAGGGGATGGGTTGTAATCCGTGGAGGCTTTTCTGCTAGCAACTGGGTAGGCAGGAAGCTGTGCTTATAAATATGGCCCCTCCTGCTAGGACTTCTGCTGGCAGGAGGGGCATTGTTAAAAGAGTAACCTAAGCCTTTTTCTTTATGGTTAACAGAGGACTTGCAATAAAGATAGAGGAGTAGGTTCCAACGATGATACCAATAAGCAGGGTAAAGGAAAAATCGTGAATTACCGGGCCACCCATAAGGAAAAGAACAAGGAGGACGAGAACCGTGGTCAGGGAAACAATAATTGTTCGACTGATAACCTGATTTACACTGTTGTTAATGATAGAGAAAAAAGAGTCGTGTTTATCGGCTTTTTGGGTGTTTTCTCGAATACGATCAAAGACAACAACGGAGTCATTAAGCGAGTAGCCTGCCAGGGTTAGCAGGGCCGTGACAATAAGCAGGGTGATCTCTATATTCATCAGCCAGCAAAGACCGAGTACCACTAAAACATCGTGGAAGGTTGCAGCGGCTGCCGCAAGTCCAAAACGAAAGTCAAATCGCAGGGCGAGGTAGAGAATAACACCAACCATGGATATGACGATGGCGAGGATTGCCTTGTCTCGTAATACGGCACTGACCGATGAACCGATTTCAGATTGGCTTTCAAGGGTGAAGGTCTTATCGGTTATTTTGCTACCGAGAATCTTATCAGCTTGTTCGCTCAAGTTGGCAACGGTCTCATCGGACTTTTTCAACTTGATCATGAGCTGATGTTCGTTCTCTACCTCCTGCAGGTTTGCTCCTTCAAGAGGGGTACCTTTGAAGGCATTACGTACTTCAGACATGGAAAAGTCACTGCTTACCTTGTACTGCAATAATGAACCACCGGAGAAATCAACACCAAGGTTGGCGGCACCACGGCCAATTTGAATAACGGCAAAAAGGCCAATGATCACCATGACAGTAGATATGGTAAAGGAGATCTTACGCAGGCTGAGATAGTCAATTGATGGTCTCTTCACCAGCTCCATGAATTTCAGGGTCTTCATTGGTCTGATGGAGTTGATTGTTTCAAACATGGTGCGTGAAAAGAAGAGCGCTGTGAAGAGGTTGAAGATAATACCCAGGGAGAGGGTAATGGCAAAACCTTTAATTGGGCCTGTTCCAAAGAGGAAGAGGGCCATTGCTGTAATAAGTGTTGTTACCTGGGAATCGACAATGGTCCAGAAGGCCTTATCGAATCCTGCATTAATACTTGCCCGTACAGATTTTCCGAGGGTGTACTCATCACGCATTCGTTCAAAGATGAGGACGTTGGAATCGACGGCCATACCAATGGAGAGAATGATACCTGCAATGCCCGGTAGGGTAAGGGTGGCATTGAGAATGGCAAGCCCGGTGAAGAGGAGGAGGATATTGAGGAAGAGGGCTGTGTTGGCTATAACACCGGAGAGACGGTAGTAGATGGCCATGAAGATCAAGACCAACAGGGTGCCAAAGAGACCAGAGTAGAGACCCTTGTTAATAGAGTCCTGGCCAAGACTTGCGCCTACTGTGACATTTTGGATAATATCAACCGGTGCAGGCAGGGCTCCAACACGGAGGACAATGGCCAGATCGGCCGCATCTTCGTGGCTGAAGGAGCCTGAAATTTGCGCGGACCCGCCGATAATTCGTTCCCTGATAACGGGGGCAGAGCGAACAACATTATCCAGGACAATGGCCATTCTACGCCCAACATTCTGTTCGGTGATTTTGGCAAAGACTCGGCCGCCACGACCTGTCATGTCCAGACTGACATAGGGTTCGTTAAAGGTGCCGCCAATACGTACCTGGGCATCTTTGATCATGTCACCGGTCATCAAAACCTTGTTTTCAAGCAATAGGGGGGTGACGATCTCTTTGCCTGTTTTAGGGTCTATGTCTTTTTCAAAATAAATTGAAGTCCCTTCGGGCAGAAGAGATTCAATAGCGCGATTAAGCTTTACTGTATCCTCACCATCCTGCCACTTCTTTGTATCCCGGGCCTGGTTGATGATCTGTCTGAGATTAACACCTGGGGTGTCGGAAACTACTTTAAATTCAAGTTGAGCTGTATCGCCGAGGAGTTTAAGTGCTCGTTTTGGATCCTTGACCCCGGGAAGTTGGATGACGATCTCATCGTTGCCCTGGCGGATGATAACAGGTTCGGCAACACCAAATTGATCGATACGGTTTCTGATGATCTCAAGAGACTGGTTGACGGCATTATCGTAAATAAAATCTTTCTTCTCTTGGGTGAGAGTAAGGGCTATGCGGGGAAAAGAGCCCTCCTTGTTATCAATGCGAACATTGATGTTAGGGAATTCACTGTCGATGATAGTTTTTACTTTGCCTATTGCGCTGGCGTTGGGCAGGGTGAAGACAATGGTGTCTGCTTGGCCCGAGGGGGTGCGTACGGCACTTATAGACTCTTCTGCCAGGGTGTCCTTGAGGTCGTTGGCTGCAAACTGGAGGGCATTTTCTTCAGCCTTGGGCAGGTTGACCTTGAGGACGAGATGCATGCCACCCTGAAGATCAAGTCCTAACCTCAGTCCTTCAGGTGCCATATATTTCTTCCACCAATCAGGCGTTGAAGAATAGAAGGAGGGCATGAGCGTGATACCAGACATGCAGACCAGGCAAAAAAGGAGGACAAGTTTAATTTTTAATTTCGATTTCATCGGTAACCTTGCGGATTTCTTTTTTATATTTGGCGTCATGCATAAGTGAAAGAAACCACTTATACCTTGTCATACCATGGGGGGTATGCGCAACAGGCACGCAACAATAATGAGCGATCTAGAATGATTCTCCAAACCTTACGATTATACTCTAAAGCCTAAATCTTGCAAGTTTATGACTAAAAAATATCGAGAGAAACTGTGCCCTTGGGATTTTGTTTCTGAGGTGTTTGAGGGAAAATGGGAAATGACCAGACAGGACAAAGCTTATCTGTCTGTTTCTCCGTGGTAAAGAGGCGGTCATCCCGTGGGGTTTTGCCTGTTGATGGAAAAGGCCATGCAGGCAGCGCCAAAGCCGTTGTCTATGTTGACCACGGCAAGGCCAGGTGCACAGCTATTGAGCATGGTAAGGAGGGCAGATACGCCGCCAAAACTTGCTCCGTATCCCACGGAGGTGGGAACGCCAATAATGGGGGCAGTGCAGAGACCGCCGACAACGCTTGCCAGGGCCCCCTCCATGCCTGCAACGACAATAATAACAGATGCCTGGGAGATTACCTCTCTGTGGAGAAGGAGGCGATGGAGTCCTGCTATGCCAATGTCATAGATGGTTTTAACCGGAGAGCCAAGTGCCTCCAGGGTGACTCGTGCCTCTTCGGCCACGGGGATGTCCGAGGTGCCGGCGCAGAGGATGAGAGCCTCTCCTCGAAAAGAAGGAGCTGTAGCTCTTCTTTCAAGACAGGTCAGCATGGATGCCCGCTCATGATAGTGGCATTCGGGTAGAACCAGCTGTACCTGTTTTGCCTTCTCTCTCTCTACTCGAGTGGCGATAACAGGCCCGCCTGTCGCTATCTGGGCCCTGGCAATGGTTATGATCTGTTCAACACTTTTTGCTGCGCCGTATATCACCTCGGGGATGCCCGTTCGTATTTCTCTCTGATGGTCGATGCAGGCATCTTTGACCCGTTCTGCGGGGAAATCTTTCAGCTCTTTGAGGGTTTGCTCAAGGCTATTTGTACCATCCTGCAAGAGACCGAGTATTTCAGTGAGGAGATGAGGGTTCATGGTGTGCTCTTATCGTGTGGAGAAGGGTTCTGGTGGATGAGTCCAGTCATTGCCTTAAGAGAAGAGGGGGCGGCTTAGGCCCCCCCTCCTCTCAGACTGGCTTTGTCGTAGGAGTCTTTAGCGATTGGGCTCGGTGTTAATCGTATTGTCCTCATCGTCGGCGACCTTAGTCCAATCGGGCAACTTAAAGTCAGGAAACCAAGAGAAAAGAGGGCGACGCGGTGGATTGCCAGCCTGTATTTCTGCCAGAATCTTCTCTGCCTTGGGGATTACATTGGTATTTGGGTAGGCGGTGATAAGGTATTCCAAGCGGGTCTCTGCCTGTTCGTATTTTTCTGTTCTCAGATAAAATTCAATGACGGCAAATTCATGATCTGCCAGGAATGAAATTGCCTCTGCAATATTTTTTCTGGCGTTGGTAGTATAGGGCGAATTGGGGAATGCCCTGAGTAGTTGGCTGAAGAAATCGACAGCCCTGCGGGCAACAATGGGGTCCCGGTCAATACGATCAATTTGTTTGTAATTAGACATGCCCTTTTGGTACATGACGTAGGGAATCGCCTCATTAGTTGGGTGACGATCCTCAAAATCCTGATATTGAGCAAGGGCTTCGGGGTATTTATCCATATAGTAATTACAGTCGGCAGCCTTGAGCTCTGCAAGTGGGGCTTCGGGGCTAAATGGGTATTTTTCAAGAATTTCTTGAAAATAGGAGATAGCGCCAAAATATTTTCCGACATTGTAATCTTCCATACCTTTTATGATCAGGTCGTTAGCAGGAAATTCAAGGTCAGGTTTTTCGTAGGTGATATCAAACATTGATTTCATGTCGGCGCAACCACCTAGAAGAGACATGGCAATGATAATGATGGCAAAGCTGTGCAGAGATTTTCTCACAAAATGTATTCCGTTCATTTTTTATTCCAAGAGGGATTGGTCTATGATGGCTGTTTTCGTCTTCCGGCGATCAGGCTACTTGCAGGAAGACGAAAAGAATCACTTGAGGTTGTTGAGGTATTCTTCGGCAGCCAGTACAGCTACAGCACCTTCACCCGCCGCGTTAATTACCTGACGGACATCTTTGCTAATGATATCTCCTGCTGCCATAACACCGGGAACCGATGTACGGGTCTCGATGTCAACGGGGATAAAACCCCATTTGTCGGCCTGTAGCTTTTCAAGGGGCAGGCAGCTGTTTAGGGGAGTAATACCCACAAAAATGAAGATGCCATGGGCATTAAGGGTTGATTTATTACCATCTTTATCGATCAGCTGGATTCTTTCAACACCGTTTTCGCCTTCAATGGCCGTCACTTGAGAGTTCCAGATGAACTCAAGTTTCTCATTGGCCAGGGCAGATTCCTGCAGGACCTTTGTCGCCCGTAGTTCTTCGCGCCTGTGGATAACCGTTACCTTGCTAGCAAACTTTGTCAGATATTCAGCCTCCTGAATTGCGGTGTTTCCACCACCAACAACGGCAACCTCCATATTTCTGTAAAACGGCGCATCGCATGTGCCACAATAGGAGACACCCTTGCCTCGCATCTCTTCTTCTCCAGGCACCTTGAGGGAATTTGCCCGGGCACCGGTACAGATGACCAAGGTGTCGAAGGTAATTGTCTGGCCATTATCGAGTTTGAGGGATTTTTTCTTTGGATCATCGAGGTTGACGGAGAGGACCTCCGCCATAAGGCTGTTGAGATCAAATCTCTTGGCCTGGGCAGACATCTTTTCAATAAGATCAAAGCCGGAAATTCCGTCGGGAAAGCCAGGGTAGTTATCAATCCAGTCGGTAAGAAGTACCTGTCCGCCGTGTGCACCTCGTTCAATCAGCACATGGTTAAGGCGAGCCCGGGCTGCGTAGAGTCCTGCGGATAAACCAGCTGGCCCGCCGCCGAGTATTACCAATTCGTAATGTGTAGTTTGTTCCATAGGAAAATCACTTGCTAAAGGAAAAAGAACATCTCTGTCCTGGGCAGAGGATTACCTTTGTTCAGGACAGAGTGAATAAATGGATTTTATAGAGCCTTGTTGCAGAGATCAACCAACTGTGTTTTACCAACTGCGCCGGTGAGCTGATCTATGGCCTCGCCATCTTTGAAGAGAATGATGGTTGGGATTGCCCTAATGCCATATTTGCCAGGAGTGTTAGGGTTGTCATCAACGTTCATCTTGGCAATGGTGACTTTTCCATCAAATTCGTTAGCGAGGTCTTCAATGACAGGGCCAATTGCCTTGCAGGGACCACACCATGGGGCCCAAAAATCAACCAAAGTTGGTTGGCCTGAGCTGATTAATGTATCAAAATCTCCATCATTAACCTGCTGGACTTTTTCTGATGCCATTGTGTTCTCCTTGTTTTGGTTAAATGAGTGTGTGTAATTTTTATATAAAAAGCTGAAATATTAAAAATATAGACGATTTTACCTTTTCATCCTTTCTCTTACAAGTAAATAGTGAAGAGCTGAAATAGGCAAGTAATTGTGAAAGTTTGTGCTTTATTTTTAACCCTGTACAAATTCCTACCCTGCTCATTCTTGACAAGAAAATCAAGTGCAGGGCCTGGAGTAAAAGAAAAAACTGTGGCGTGATATGTTGAGCGTTGTATTTTGTCCTAAAGTTTTTTAATTCAAAAGAATAAAAATTCCGTGTCCTTTTTTGGGTATGGTGAGGAGATAGTATGGAGTCGTTGAAATCAAAAAAATTATTTGCAGAAGCCAAAAAAGTTATCCCCGGTGGGGTAAACAGTCCTGTTCGAGCCTGTCTCTCTGTTGGTTGTGACCCACTCTTTATAGAGCGCGCCGAGGGGAGTTATATTTACGATGCTGATGGGCAAAAGTACCTTGATTTTGTCAACTCCTGGGGGCCAATGATCATGGGGCATGCCCATCCGGATATAATCAAAGCCATACAGGATGCGGCGGTGTATGGCACCAGTTATGGTGCCCCGACCAGTTCTGAGGTTGATCTCGCCTCCATGGTTGTTGAGGCTGTGCCGTCCATTGAGAAGGTGCGTTTTGTCAGCTCTGGTACCGAGGCGACCATGAGTGCGGTTCGCCTTGCCCGTGGCTATACAGGTAAAAATGTTATTGTTAAATTTGATGGCTGTTATCATGGTCATGCCGATTCTTTTTTAGTTAAGGCCGGTTCCGGTGTCCTGACCCTTGGTATTCCCGGTAGTCCCGGTGTGCCAGAGGATATTGTTAAAAACACCATCTCAATTCCCTACAATAGTGTTGAGGCCCTGGAGACAACCCTGCGTGATGCCGATTTGAATATTGCCTGTGTTATAGTTGAACCTGTTGCCGGCAATATGGGTTGTGTGCCGCCAGCTCCGGGATTTCTGCAAAAACTGCGAGAAATTACCGCAGAAGAGGGCATTGTTTTGATCTTTGACGAGGTTATCACAGGCTTTAGACTCTCCTACGGTGGTGCTCAACAATATTATGGGGTTACTCCGGATTTGACCTGTCTCGGTAAGATTATTGGCGGAGGCCTGCCCGTTGGTGCCTATGGTGGTAAGGCCGATATTATGAACAGTGTTGCCCCAGACGGTCCTGTCTATCAGGCGGGCACACTCTCGGGAAATCCTCTTGCCATGGCTGCTGGTAAGGCTGCTCTGAAGTTGCTTCAGCAGGATGGATTCTATGAGGACTTGAACCAAAAATCCGCGGCCTATGCCGATGGTTTGCTTGAGGTGGCCGGGAGAGTTGGGCTACCTATGCAACTTAATCGGGTAGGTTCAGTGATGACCTCATTTTTTACTGCGACGCCTGTCACTGACTTTGAAACAGCAATGAAGGCAGATACCGGACTTTATGGAAGGCACTACAGGCAGATGCTTGATTCAGGTATTTACCTTGCCCCGTCTCAATTTGAGTGCTCTTTCATGTCAAGCACTCATAGCGATGCAGATCTAAAAAGAGCGCTATTAGAGACAGAAAAGTCATTTTCTCTATTGAAAAATGCATGAAAAATCATTGACTTTCAATAGGGGCCATGGTAGGAAAAAGTTCTATAGAAAAAATCTATACCTCTTTAGGAGGTGGATCAATGTCTAACGCAAAAAATGAGTTTGTTCAGTTGCTTGCAAACTACGGTCATGTGGGTTTTACCTTTGTCGCTTGTATTGTTCTTGGTTTTGGTGGTGGAATACTGCTTGATCAAAAGGTTTTTGACGGCAGAACTGCGCCTTGGTTCACCTTTATCGGCTTAGCCTTTGGTATTGTCGCAGGATACAAAACCCTACTGGAAGTCCTCTTTAAAAATAATAAAGAAGCAAATAAAAATGATTAAGAGGGTTTGAGTGGTTGACGATTTAGCAAATTTGCAAAAAATGCAGGTAACGAGTTGGCTGTGTTTGGCTGTGATGACCATAGGGTCTGCTTTTGCGTTTTCTCTCTCTTTTGCGTTGTCTGTTTTTGTTGGTGGTGTTATATCCATCCTCAGTTTTTGGGCCTCGCACACAGACGTTGTTAGGTTTGTGACGGCGTTGACAGAGACTTCTGACCCGGAACAACGTAAAGAGAGGGCCAAGAAGGGCAAGGGTGGTTACTTGCTTAAGTTTTGGATACGAATTGCAATTATAGGTGTTATCTTGCTTCTGCTCATTAAAAGCGGAGAGATTAACATCTTTGGACTAATTTTGGGTTTGTCAACGGTAGTGTTTACGATCACGATTACCGCGGTAAATGTGGTTATGCACTATTTCTTCAGCGGAAGGAGGTAAAAGGAGTTATGGAACATCCGATACTGTTCATTTCAATTATTTTGGAAAAGTTGGGATTGCCTGTGCCACATGGCCCTGTTGGTCAGACGTTTCTAGAAAAAATGTGTGAACCATACATGACTTACACATGGCTTGTTATGGCGTTCCTGTTTTTGGTGTCTAAGTTTACCCTGGGTAATTTAGAAATTATTCCAGGAAAAGGGCAGAATTTTTGGGAAATGATTATTGGTGGTATGGATGATTTCTTTGCCGATAATATGGGCAGGGAGATGGCAGATAAGTTTTTTCCAATGATAGCTACCTTTGCCCTCTATATTGCAGTTGCCAACCTCATTGGTCTGATTCCAGGATTTATGTCTCCCACTGCCAGTATTAACACCACCCTGGCGTTGACTCTTATTGTCTGGGCTACCCATCATGTCATCGGTTTTAAAGAGCATGGTCTTGGTTATTATAAGCATTTTATCGGGCCCATGAAGTGGTTGGTTCCTCTTATGCTACCCATTGAGCTTATCAGTAACTTTGCAAGACTTCTTTCTCTCTCCATTCGTCTCTTCGGTAATATTATGGCGAAGGAAGTATTGCTTGGTATCCTCTTTGGACTTGCAGGTATGTTCTTTGCTCCACTGCCAATTATGGTACTTGGTGTTTTGGTATCGCTTGTCCAGGCAATGGTTTTCGTACTCTTGACAGTTGTATATTTTGCTCAGGCGCAAGAGCACGCGCATTGATAATAAAACGAAGATAATTTCTCTCAATAGGTGAGAGAAACACTTTAGCAGTATAAATAGAAGAAGGCCAAAAAAACTATTTTAAAGGAGAATAAACATGGAAGGTAACATTCAACTCGCTCTTATTTGTGTAGGTGCTGCTCTCTCTATTGGACTTGCCGGTCTGGGTGCTGGTATCGGTATTGGTTCCGTTGGACAGGGCGCTTGTATGGGTCTTGCACGTAACCCAGAAGTTCAGCCTAAATTGATGGTTTTCATGATTCTCGGTATGGCTCTTGCTGAGTCTATTGCTATTTACGGACTCGTTATTTCTTTGATTCTTCTCTATGCTAACCCTCTTTTGGGATAGTCTGAGCGAAATAAGGTCGATTGAGACTGTTGAGGGAGTGTGGGTTTTTTTACCTGCACTCCCTTTTTTTGTTTGTTGTACATTGGGATAATCGTGCTTAAATATTTTCTGTCTTTTTGTTTAAGCTAATATCTCTTAAGGGGAGTATACGATGAAGTTTCATTTAATAAGTCTTGGCTGTGCTAAAAATCTTGTGGATTCAGAGGTTGTTCTCGGCTGTTTGCGGGATGCCGGTTGGGAGATGACAGATGAGCAAGATGCTGATCTTTTGCTGGTCAATACCTGCGGTTTTATTCAGCCTGCCGTTGAAGAGGCCGTGGAAGAAATTCTTGCCTTGGTGGATATTAAAGCCGATTTTCCCGAGAAGAAAATTGTGGTTTTGGGTTGTTTGGTGCAGAGATATAAGGAGCAACTCCTTGAGTCACTGCCGGAGGTGGATCTCTTTGTGGGCACCGAGGGTGTAGCGAATATTGCCGAGTATGTTGGCAAGCTTATAGCTGGTGAGGAGCAGGATAAGGTTATTATGCCGACTGAGTTTCTGATGACGGCCAAGGTGCCTCGTCAGCAATCCACTCCATTTTTTCGGGCCTGGGTAAAGATTACCGAGGGCTGTGATAACCGCTGCTCCTACTGTATGATCCCATCTATTCGTGGCCCACTGAGAAGTCGCTCCGTGGCAGATGTGCTTGAAGAGGTGCAGGCAATGGTGGCCAGTGGCGTGCAGGAGATATCTCTTATTGCCCAGGATCTTACCGCCTATGGTGATGATCTCGGTGACGATGTCAATTTGCTTGTTCTTTTAAAAGAACTGCTTGCTAAAACATCTGTTCCCTGGATTCGTCTGCTCTATCTCTATCCCTCAGAGCTTTTGGATGAGCTGTTGCAGCTTATGGCCGCCAATCCTCGAATTGTTAAATATCTTGATATTCCTATCCAGCATGTCAATGATCGTGTCTTACACTTGATGAACCGCCCTTATGGAAGGGCAGATCTAGAGGAGTTTGTGGATAAGGCCCGTGCTCATATGCCTGATATTGCCCTGCGCACAACCTTTCTTGTCGGCTTTCCTGGTGAAACAGAAGAGGAGTACGCTGAGATTGGAGAATTTCTCAGGGTGAGGAAACTTGATCATGTCGGTGTCTTTCCCTACTCAAATGAAGAGGGCGCACCTTCCGAGCATTTTCCGGATCAGGTGGATGATGAGATCAAGGAGAGTCGCTGTGCCCGTTTATTAGAGCTGCAACAGGAGCTTTCCACGGAGATCCAAAAGAAGTATGTGGGTACTGTGCAGAAGGTACTGGTAGAGGGGGTGAGTGAGGAGACTGATCTACTGCTTGAGGGACGAACTCAGTACCAGGCAGCAGATGTTGATGGCCGTGTCTATATTAATGAGGGCCAGGTTGTTGCAGGTGAAATTGTTGACATACTGATAACAGATTCGCAACAGTATGATCTCGTTGGCGGTGTTGTTAGCGTGGAGTAAACTGCCGCCAGTAAAATGTGATAGGATGAATTCACCCTATCACATTTCTGCTCTTATTTCTTTCGTTTGAGATCGACCTGCTCTCGTAGGTCTTTTCCTACCTTGAAAAAGGGGAGCTTTTTTGGCTTCACCTTGATTTTTTTTCCTGTTTTTGGGTTACGTCCTTCGTAGGATTCGTATTGTTTTACGACAAAGCTACCAAAACCACGTATTTCTATGCTGTCACCCTTTGCCAGGGCTTCTGTCATGGTATCAATTACGGTATTGGTGATAGCAGCAGCCTCGCGGTGGGGTATATTGACGTCTTGAGACAAAGCCTCTATAAGTTCTGACTTGTTCATGTTTTCCTCCGAGTTAGAGAGTTCTCTGGTAGCTGTCGAGTAACTCCTAGAGATAGTGTGATATTTACTCTGCGGCACTAAAGAAATGATATCACTTTCAAAAATAAAAAAGGAAGTTTTTTCTGAAAAACAATGAGATAAAGGTTGTTTTTTATAAGAAAGAAAAAACTTATACTACAATGTGGTACCTCGAAGTGCGAATAGATACCACATTGTCTGTTATTGCGCAAACTTCATTGTAATTGTGTGCGCTTACAGGGCATTGTCTCTCGGGGGATTCCGGCCAATCAATCCCGGCACTAGGAAAAAAATATCCTTACTTTGTCCTGAGACAGACTCCGACATCGTAACGACTCGGAGCCATGTTCTGTCTGGATCCTATTCGAAAATTTTATCTAACATGGCCAAATAACAATGATAAAACATTAACTATCTTTTATCTCTTGTAAATAGGAGGGTTAGCTTTTTTTTGCGAAGATTAAATTTATTTCGGTGGGAGAAAGCCTTTTGAATTGGCCAGTTGCCAGTGTTTGCAGTTCCAGCTTACCGTAGGCGATCCGTTTGAGGTGGTTAACAGGGTGGCCAATAGCGGCAAACATTTTTTTAACCTGATGCTTGCGTCCTTCGTGGATGGTGATGGCAACCTTGGTGCTATGTTTTTTTTGTGAGAGAATCTTTACCCTTGCAGGAGCGGTTGGCTTTCCCTCCAAAAGGATACCCTGTTCAAGGCGCTGCAGTTTGGCCCTTGAGGGGGTGCCGCTGAGGTCAGCCTCATAGGTTTTAAAGGTTTCGTAGCTGGGGTGGCAGGGTCTTTTGGGCAAGATCGCCATCGTTGGTGAGGAGGAGAGCACCCTCCGTGTCAAAGTCAAGTCGACCCACGGGGAAAACTCTCTCATTAATGCCATGGAGAAGATCGGTTACCACCGGACGTCCCTGTGGATCTGATAGGGTTGTAACATATCCCTTTGGTTTATTGAGCAGGTAGTAGACCTTTTGCTCTTCTTCCTTAACCAGTTTGCCATCAACGGTAATCTTGTCGATGTCTGGAGTTATTTTTGTGCCAAGGATGAGGACTGTTTCACCGTTAAGGGTGACCCGGCCATCAAGGATGAGCTGCTCCGCTTTGCGACGGGAGCAGATGCCGGAGGCGGCTAAAAATTTTTGCAGGCGAACTGGAGACATAATATTATAGGACTTGATTGTTGATGGGGGGCGATGGGTGAGAGTGCTTTTTTCTATCTTGCAAAAAATCTTCGTGATATTCATCTTCACTGAGATGGTGCGCAACACGAGGGCTATTTGATCAAATGCCTGATTGATCTCTTTACTGTTGAGTCGTGCAGAGAGGAGGTCGGCAAACTCTTTTCTACCCAGTAGTTGCAGAAGGTTGGAAAAAGAGATGCGGTCGAGCTTTTCGCTGAGGCCGAAACAGATTTGAGGTGTATCAGGGAGCATAGTCAATCCTATCATATTGAAGTTATTTCATAATAGACCTTTTTTTTGCAGAAGGCATTCATTTTTTAAAGTGTTGCCTTTCGCAGGAGCTGGGCCTGGGGTGCCGGGGCTCATTCCTCAATGAAAGAACATGTGCTACAATAATTTTTGAGAGCCCGCTTTTTTCTGCGCTAGAGGAGGAGTAATATATTTCTTTTCTCACAATCAGTCAATATTGTTAGAATGTCATGTGAAAACTATTTTATAAGAAATCTGAGCATATGGGGCTGGGCTTAGGGGTTAGGAGATTTTTCTATTAAGAATAAAGGGCTATGTTAAAATGATTTTTCTTGTTGGTTATAGGGCAGTTGGCAAGACAACCCTGGGGAAAAAGCTCGCCAGGGAAATAGGCGCTGACTTTGTTGATCTTGATCGGTATATCTGTGAGGCAGCGGGGAGAACGGTTGAGGAGATAGTGGCAGTTGAAGGTTGGCAGGGGTTTCGCCTGCGTGAACGGGAGGCAATGCTTGCCGTTGCTGCTGAGGAGAGGCATCTTGTGGTGGCCACGGGTGGTGGGGCAGTTCTTCACCAGGATCTTTGGCCTATGTTGAAAAAAAAGGGGTTTGTTGTCTGGCTTACAGCAGAACAGGGGACATTATGTAAAAGGCTTTCGCGCAGGGCTCAGGATCCCGGTCGTCCCTCACTAACTGGGCAAGAGATGAGTGCAGAGGTGGAGAAGGTTTTAAGGGAGCGCCTGCCTCTCTATGATGCTGTTGCCGATGTTTCTGTGGCGACGGATCGACTATCAATAGTTGATGCCATCGAGCAGGTTCTTGATTATTATAGGAAAACTATTTGAATTTGTGCCGAATAAATAATTAATATGTGTGCTTTTCCAGGGACTTCCAAGCAAAAACAGGAGATAGTATTATGACAATAAAGATTGGCATCAATGGTTTTGGACGTATTGGACGTAATATCTTTCGGGCACTGAGCAAGGATGAGGCATTTGCCGATATAGAGATCGTTGCAATCAATGACCTCAGCGATAATGCTACTCTTGCTCATCTCTTGAAGTACGATTCTATTATGGGGGTCTATGACAGAGAGGTGGGGAGCGACGCTGATGGCATTATTGTTGATGGAAGGCATATAGCTGTTTCAAGTCATCGAACTCCTGCAGACATTCCCTGGGGAGAGGTGGGTGCTGACTATATTGCAGAGTGTACCGGTATTTTTCGTGATGCCGAGTCTGCTCAGGGCCATATTGATGCCGGGGCCTCTAAGGTAGTTATCTCCGCTCCTGCCAAGGGGGCTGTTAAGACCATTGTTATGGGCGTTAATGAGGATGAGTATGATGCAACTCTTCACCATATTGTCTCCGCTGCCTCATGTACCACAAACTGCCTGGCCCCCTTTGCCAAGGTGATTCTTGATAATTTTGGTATATCTCGTGGCCTGATGACTACCATTCATGCCTATACGGGCGATCAGCGCCTGTTGGATTCTCCTCATGCTGACCCTCGCAGAGCCCGGGCCGCAGCCCTCTCTATGATTCCTACCAAAACAGGCGCTGCCGCGGCGGTATCTCTGGTCATTCCTGAACTGAAGGGGAAATTTGATGGTCTTGCCGTACGGGTTCCCACCGCCAATGTCTCTTTGGTTGATGCTGTGATGGAGGTCGAGAAGGAGACAAGCGTGGCAGAGGTGAATCAGGTCTTAAAAGAGGCTGCTAACCGATATCTTGGTTATACTGATCTGCCCCTTGTTTCCATTGACTTTCAGGGGAATCCCCACTCTTCAATCATCGACGCCCAGTCCACCAAGGTAATTGGCAAAAGCGTCAAGGTGATGAGCTGGTACGACAATGAGTGGGCCTATTCTAACAGGATGCTTGATCTGATACTGCATATGGATGCCCGTAGGGCCCTGTAAGTCGGTAGGTGGGGATAAATCTTTTAGGGGGAGGCACTGGCTGGTGACCTTCCCTTTTTTTTGTTTTATGAGAGTGCTATTTTCCCTGTACTCAGGCCTCTCCGCTACCCCTATAAAAAATTGTTACTCTTCTTAGGTATAACTATGGATCGTCATGATGTTGGTCAGGTTTTGCAGTCCGATGCCCTGAAGGCAAACCTTCTGGAAACGGCAGGCACTGTTGAAATTGATAGTGAATTACTGCTACTTCTCTCAGCTGTAAAGAAGTATCGGGGTCTTCATAAGACTTTGGAAAAGTTGCTCTATGAAATTTGTCATCCTTTTCGAAACTGGAAACTTATTCTTCCCCAGTTTCGAAGTTATACCCTGAAGAATACAGGGCATTATTTAAAGGATGAGTCCGGTCCAGAGGCAGTAGGGCTTTTTGCCCGTCTGTTTTTTGAGGCCATAGAGGATGTGCGTCGAGATCCCGTCCTGCTTGCTCAGGCAGTGGCGGCTCTGCTTATCTGGCTAGAGAAGCTGGCAAAGGATTTACCTGAGGGGAGGCAAGAGGCGTTTGAGCCTGTCCTGACCGATATCTTTTCCCGCCTCACTCGTTTTGATGAAGAGGATGAGGCCGCGATGATGCAGATGGTTTATGGCCAGTGTTCTCTGGCGGGGTTGGTTCGTGCCCGCCTGAGCTCTTCTGAGACGGAGGGGGCGGATTGCTCTTCCCTGGTCAGGCTCTATGAGATGGTTTTACACAGGACCTATGCCTACTGGCTCTTGGAAGATGATCCCCTCCAGTGGTTTTTGATGAGATGCAAGATGGTTGCCAATGATCTTACTGCAAGGGAGACGTTTAAAGATATCTCCCATCTGTCCATGCAGTCGCGCTTGACTGAACTCAAGCGTATTCGTCAGGAAACAGCAGGTGTCGCGACCCTCAGGGCCATGCTAGGACTTGCCTCTCATATTGATATTGTTCGTTTTTATCGGGCGATCCCCGATAAGCTTGCCGAGTTAGATATCGTCTCCGACTGTTTCGCTAAAGAGGATGCGGCAAGTTCTAATTTTAACGAAAATAGAAAGATCCTCTTTCTCTTTAAAATAATGGATACAGAGGGGCTACATCTTGTCCACGAAGAAACCCTCCGGGAAATTAACAGAAGCCTGGTTCAGTTAATTCGCCAGCAGACCTTTGAGGAGATTGAAGAGTTTCTTTTGGCAACTTTTGAACTGTTGGAGGTCAATGTAAGGAAGTACCCACATACCTCTCTGCAGTGTATTCAGGTTTTGGGTGGTGAGGTCTTTGACCGGAGCAACAGCCGCATGGTGGAGGCATTTTTGTGGGGAGTGGTTCGCTTTGGCTTTCAGCATGCCAATGTCGTTGGGGTGGATGAGAATTGGCAACCTCTGACTAACCCTGCCCATCTGGCCAATATTCGAGTGTGGTTGCATTTAATCATGCGGGAGCCAAAGTGGTGTGCGACCCTCTTTTCTGCCCTTATCATTCATATTAAACTTTCGGGCACCTGCATTAAGGATACGGATCTTTTTCAGCGTGATATTACCGAGCTACTTAACCATCCCATTAAGCCCGTCTATAATCTCTGCAAACAGTTCGCCAAGCTTATGCCCGTTTTTTTTAATGAGATAGGATCTGAAGGGGAGTTACGCGATGTCTCTACAGAACTTGATGAGATGCATCGGCGAAAAGATGTCCTTATTCACTTTCTGAGAAAGCAGGGGCATGTGGAGAGTTCCAATCTTATTGTCGATTTTATTAAGGCAATTTTTCTTTTCTGGCAGACAAAGGACAAGAGTAAATTACAGCCTCATGTTCCGGATGAGGTCTATGTCCAGGTCTCTTCCGAGGGACGATATGTTGATGAAGCACATAGGCTTACCCTGCGATTGTGGCAGGAGCAAAATCTGAAAAATGTCTCCGACCTTCTTGGTGTTGATGAGGAGACGATGGCGGAGTTTTTGCTTCGTCAGCAGGATATTGATCCCCGTGAGGTGCGCCGTTTTGAGCTGTTGGTTCGTATGTTTAAGTTGCTCCATGCCAAGTATCAGCTGAGCTTTCAGGATTTGCGTCCAGAACTTCTTGCCGCGGCCAAGAACGGTTTTCCGCAAATGAGAGACCTGCTCGATAGGCTTGATCAGAAGGATGTTCGGCAAAGTTTGTCGGCTCTTTTGCAGAGCCTGCTTGCCCTTAAGGAGATTATCCTCTCCGAGGAGAGTTTTGAGGCCCGGGAGGATATTTACTATAAGAGGCATATTGCCGTAGATATTCCATCTGTTTATGGTCGCTATAAGGAGCGTAAGTTTGACGCCCTGAGTCTCTCCTTTCGTCTGGAGAATCATGCCAACATCTATCTGGAAAAATTGGCCGGCACCATCAACCTGGCCATGATCACTCAGGCAACTTTTTATGATATTATTGGCTGCCTGAAGCTCTATATTCAGGCCCTCAGTGTCGACGGTATCAGCTCTCGTAAATTGGTGACCAGTCTCTCTCTGCTTAAAAACTCGCTTAAGGTACGGCGTTTTTCCTATACCCAGTATCTGGATATCTTTAAGGGGATGTCCGAGGGGGTAAAGGATATTATCTATGCCTTTTACACAAATATCCATCAGAACAATCTCTCTATCATTATTCCTCAGCTGAGTCGAGAAGAGGTGATGCAGAAGTATAGATCGCTCTATGATGAGGATATGGGCATCTCTGTTCATCGGGTTTCCGAGGCCTTTTTGCGTGAGCTTATCTCTTCAACATTTGGCCTGCAACATCTGGATAATTTTATTTTGCAGATTCTTGCTACCCTTGAAAATCAGCGGGAGATGCTTTCGGAGAGAAATCTTGATCTGCTTATGACCTACAATCCCAATAGGGCTATTTCTGAGCTGCACAATCCTAATCCTCTTGCCAGTAATCTCATCTATCTTGGCAATAAGGGCTTTAATCTGGCAACCCTTGCCGCTGATAATAAGCCCATTCCGCCTGCCTTTGTCATTACCACCGAGGTCTTTCGTTGTCGTAATATTGTCTTTGGCTATTCAGAGGCGAGACAGCAGTTTATGGGCAAGATTAGAAGATCGCTGACGGAGTTGGAGGATAGTCAGGATAAGTTTTTTGGCTCATCGGACAGACCTCTGCTTCTCTCCGTTCGAAGCGGTGGCGCCATTTCTATGCCGGGGATGATGGCCACGGTTCATAATGTTGGCTTTAATCAGGAGATTATTCGGGAGTATGCGCGCAAACATGGTGAGGGATATTTTGCCTGGGATAATTATCGTCGCTTTCTTCAGTCCTGGGCAATGATCTGTGATGTTGATCGAGAGGATTTTCAGGCCCTTATGGATTCGGCCAAACAGAGGCACGGGGTGCGCCTTAAACGGGATTTTACCTCGGCGCAGATGGAGGAGTTGGCCCTCTCGTATTATCAACTTGTCTGTGAAAAAGGGGTGGTTATTCCGGATAATCCCTGGTTGCAGCTGGTCGGCGCTATAGAGCTTGTTCTTGATTCCTGGCACACGACCAAGGCAACTGATTATAGGAGGGTTATGGATCTCTCTGAATCCTGGGGGACAGCCGTTATTGTCCAAACCATGATATATGGTAATAAGAGCAGTCGCTCAGGTTCGGGTGTTGTCTTCACCTCTCATCCATATCGTAAGGTGCAGCGGGTGGCCCTCTGGGGTGATTATGCCTATGGTAGTCAGGGGGAGGATATTGTTTCCGGGCTGGTCACCAGTTATGCTATCTCCATGGAGCAGGCCCAGCTTGATGGTCGTTCTGCGGAGAACACCCTGGAACGAAAATTTCCGAAAATATATGCCGAGCTGCTCAGCATGTCACGGGAACTTGTCTACGGGAAGGGGTGGAACCCTCAGGAGATAGAGTTCACCTTTGAGGGAGAGGAGGCTGACCAGCTCTATATCCTTCAATCCCGGGATATGATTACTATCAAGAAGAAGGAACACCTTCAGGTCTTTGAAGAGAGCGTGGCCCTGCAGGAGGCGTATCTGGGCCATGGTGTTGGTGTTTCTGGTTCTGCCCTCTCCGGCTTGGCCGTTTTTACCGAAGAGCATATCGCAGAGATTCGGGCTCGGGATGCAGATGTACCCCTGATTCTTATTCGTCAGGATACTGTGCCGGAGGACATTAAGATTGTTGATCTGGCGGATGGTCTGCTTACCTCACGGGGTGGTCAAACCTCCCATGCCTCCGTGGTTGCGGTGCGTCTTGAAAAAACCTGTGTTGTTGGCTGTCGCAGATTAAAGGTCTTTGAAACTCTGGGCTATTGTGAGATCAGGGGGAAACGGATCCATTTTGCTGATCCTGTCTCTATTGATGGGCGAAGCGGTCAGCTCCTGGTGGGTATTCATCCCATTAAAGAAGAGTATCATATCCTGCCTATTTAGAATTGGTTTGTTCGGGCTGGAAGAATGAGCGGAGATCGATGAGCATTTTTCTAATACGTTTATCGGTAATTGAATTACGGATAAACGTATGATCTCTCTTGGATGTAACAAGGCCCTGAGCCCTGAGTATATTGAGATGCTGGGAGAGATTTGGGTGACTTGTCTGCAGTTGGGCAAGTAATTCCCCTGTGCTGCACTCCCCTTCAAGTAATAGATAGAGGACCTTGAGGCGAATAGGGTGTCCCATTGTCTTGAGGATGGCAGAAGTTGCTTCCAGGTATGTATCTTGCATAAATTGTTGGTTTTGTTTGTTGTTTTTCTTTTTGTCGAGTGTGGCTTTTGCCTGATACCATCTCTTCCTATCCCGTTGGCTATCTTTCTGAGAATAGCTCCTAATTTCCTTTGTAGCAAGATATGGATGACTTAACATAAAAATGTTGGCTTCTTTATAAGGGATATGGTTTATTTATATCAATTTCTTTGATGATTCGTGGGTGGAGTTGTTGGGGCTCTTGAGTAAGCGGAGCTACTTACATTCTGTGAGAAGAGTTAGTAGCTGAAGAAAAACATTGCCTCAACCCATATTTACGATATCAAAAAACATTGAGATGTAGGGATATAGGATAGGGACATTTTTTGTGGGACGAACATTAATTGTAAGAAGAGGGACAATCATGAGTGATATGAAGCCAAAGATTGAGAGCTTGTTGCAAGAGGATCGCCTTTTTGCGCCACCAGTTGCGGGGAAGAGTACAGCCTATATTTCCAGTATGGCAGAATATGAAGAGATTTATAAGCGCTCCATTGAAGATCCGGAAGGTTTTTGGGCGGAACGCGCTGAAGAATTGGTCTCTTGGTCGAAGAAATGGCACACTGTCCTGGAGGCGGATTTTGCTGTTCCCATGGTTAAATGGTTTGATGGTGCGACCCTGAATGCTTCTTATAACTGTTTGGATCGTCATATAGAAAATGGCCTTGGTGATAAAAAGGCCCTTATCTGGCAAGGTGAGCCGGAAGATGACTGCATAGAGTATACCTATAGCGAGCTTCTTGCCGAGGTATGTCGTTTTGCCAATGTCCTGAAAAAAAAGGGGGTTCAGCGGGGTGATAGGGTTTCTGTCTATCTGCCTATGGTGCCAGAACTTACCATTGCCCTTCTTGCCTGTGCCCGGATCGGTGCGGTGCATGCAGTCGTCTTTGCCGGGTTTTCAGCAGCAAGTCTTGAAAATCGTCTCCAGGATTGCGGGGCAAAGGTACTTGTTACTGCCGATGCTGTTCTGCGTGCCGGTAAGACCATTCCCCTCAAGCCCAACGCCGATGAGGCGCTTGAAGAGTGTGATCTGGTTGAGCACTGTATTGTGGTAAAGCGGGCCGGAAATGAGGTCGAGATGGAGGAGGGACGTGATAGCTGGTGGCATGAGGATGTCGCCGCCTCTGATATCAGTGATCAGTGCCTGCCCGAGGAGATGGAGGCAGAGGATATTCTGTTTATTCTCTATACCTCCGGATCCACCGGTCAACCTAAGGGGGTTGTTCACACCACCGGCGGATATCTTACCTACGCAATGCATACCACTCAGTGGGTTTTTGATCTTAAGGGGGATGATGTCTACTGGTGTACGGCAGATATTGGCTGGATTACCGGTCACTCCTATATTGTTTATGGTCCTCTTGGCTTGGGCGGTACCTCTCTTATGTTTGAAGGAGTTCCCTCTTATCCCGATGCTGGCAGGTTCTGGCGAATTGTTGAAAAGTTTAAGGTCTCAATTTTTTATACGGCCCCCACTGTTATTCGGGCCCTGATGCGTTCCGGTACGGATCCGGTTGATCGTTACGATATCTCTTCTCTTCGTGTTCTGGGCTCTGTTGGTGAGCCTATTAATCCAGAGGCCTGGATGTGGTACCATACCCATATTGGCAAGGGTCAGCTTCCCATTGTCGATACCTGGTGGCAGACCGAAACCGGGGCAATTATGATTGCTCCCCTGCCCTACGCTACGCCACTTAAGCCCGGAGCAGCAAGTAAACCTCTGCCCGGTGTTGATGTAGCTGTCCTCAATGAGGAGGGTAAAGAGGTCGGCCCCAATGAGGGTGGACGCTTGGTTATTCGTCAGCCATGGCCGGGGATGTTCCGTGGTGTTTATGGTGATTCGGCCCGGTTTAAAACCAACTATTTTGAGGCTTATCCCGGGGTATACGATGCCGGGGATGGCGTCCGCTGTGATGAGGATGGCTATTACTGGGCGATGGGCCGTCTTGACGGCGGTTATTAATGTTTCGGGCCATAGAATGGGATCGGCCTCAGATAGAATCGGCTCTTGTTGCTGATGTGCGGCAGTGGGTGAGGCGTCAGTTGTGGGTATTCCACATCCTGTTAAGGCTCAGGCTATCTATGCCTTTGTTACCCTAAACAATGGCGTGTAAGAGACCCCTCAGCTTGTGCTAGAACTTCCAGCCCATGTGTGCAGTGGAATTGGACCAAGTGCCTCTCCTGATGTTATTCAGTATGCCCCTGGTCTTCCTAAGACGAGAACCGGTAAGATCATGCGTCGGGTTTTACGTAAAATTGCCGAGGGTGATTTTGATAATTTTGGTGATACCAGTACCCTTGCCGATCCAACGGTGATAGAGAGGTTAATTCAGGGACGGGAAGTAGCAACTGGTAAGTAGTGCAAAAGCAAGTATTACTTAATTTTATTATGCCATATAGGGGGTTTTGTCGAACTTTGTGTGGCATTTTTTTGTTTTTCTTGTAATATCAGGGCCACGTTCATTTATTTATTAAGTAACTGTTTGACATGTTGTGGTTTTTTGTCGAATAATATTATTAGGTTAGGGCGTAATGGTGTTTTTCTAGGGAGACAGTGTGTGGCGTTGCTTACCGGCTTTTACGTCACAATATACTGATATTTTATATGAAAGAGAGGGTGTTATGCGTAATCACTGGAGTGGCAGTATGGGGTTTATCCTTGCTGCTGTAGGATCTGCTGTTGGGCTTGGTAATATTTGGAAGTTTCCGTATATCACAGGAATGAATGGTGGCGGTGCCTTTGTTTTAGTTTACCTGGTGGCTATTTTACTCTGTGGTATGCCCCTGTTGATGGCGGAATTTGCCATTGGTCGTCACTCGCAAAAGGATGTTGTCGGTTCCTTTAGAGATCTGATGCCAAAATCAAAGGGATGGCAGATTGTCGGTTGGTTAAACCTCTCAGCTGCCTTTATCATTCTCTCCTATTACGGTGTTATTGCCGGTTGGACCCTGTTTTACCTCTTTGAAGCGGTAACTAATAATTTCGCCGGTCAGAGCCCAGAGGCAATTGATGCAGTCTTTGGTGGACTTGTTACCAGCCCCACTACTCAGCTTCTCTGTCTGACCTACTTTACCATTCTTGTTGTTATCGCTGTTGCTTCTGGTATCCAGAAGGGTATTGAGCGTTGGAATAAGGTGATGATGCCGACCCTCTTTGGTATTGTTGTTGTTTTGGCCCTCTACTCCCTTACCACTCCGGGAGCAGTGGCTGGTTGGAAGTTTATGCTCTACCCTGACTTCTCCAAGTTGACCATGGGAGGTGTGCTTGAGGCTATCGGTCACTCTTTCTTTACCCTCAGTATTGCCATGGGTATCTTGGTAACCTACGCAAGTTATATGGATAAGAAAGAGAAGATCTTTCCCGTTGCCATCCGGATCGCCTTTCTTGATACCGTTGTGGCCATTGGTGCCGGTCTTGCTATTTTTCCAATCGTATTCTCCTTTGGTATGGAGCCTGGTGCCGGTCCTGGTCTTATCTTTAAGACTCTGCCCAAGGCATTTGCCCAAATGCCCTTTGGTAATGTGTTGGGAACCCTGTTCTTTGTCCTGATGGCCTTTGCTGCCCTCTCTTCTGCTATTTCTCTTCTTGAGGTACTTACCGCTTTTGCCATTGATGAGAAGAAGTATGATCGTAAGAAGGCAACCATTATCATGGCTATTGCCGTCTATATTGCCGGTATTCCCTCTGCCCTTTCCTACTCTACCTTTTCTGATATCACCATTTGGGGTGGCATGCCTATCCTGGATGGTCTTGACCATATGGCAAGTAACTATATGCTGCCAATCGGTGGTCTGTTGATTGCTGTTTATGCAGGTTTTATTGTTGATAAGCGTATTCTGCAGGCAGAGATTACAGAAGATGGTGCTAAGTATGTGAAGGTCTTTAGGGTGTGGTATTTCACCATCCGTTACGTGACCCCCGTACTCGTTTTTGTAGTTTTTCTTAAGAGTGTTGGCCTGCTTGGCTAGTTTTCTCGGCCTCCTCTGTATAAAAGCTCTCAGCCTTAAGGCTGGGAGCTTTTTTTTTGTCCGAAGGGCAGGGGCGAGGGATGGGGGCATGTTGGCAAATGGATGATTTTTGCCCAGGCATGATATGGGGATTAACCTTGTATTTTTAGGCTGTTATTTTATCACCCTGTGCTGGGGCTATTTATGGCAGGCCAGGGGCTGATGGTGGGGAGCTTGCCTGATAAAAATTGAGAAGACATTTGATATATATGCAAAAGTATTGTTTGTATAGCCTCCGCTGCCGGGTGAATCCGAGCCTCTTTGCGCATCCTGACCCTTGTTTTCTATTGGATTTTTTTTGTAAAATTCACGGAGATGCTTGAATGTGACGGCATAACGGGTTCTATTACATCATGTAGAAGGATTAAAACACTGTTGTTTGCAGAATGTTTCTCTATCCATTTTAGTTTTAGAGGCAACGGTCTGTTTTCTCTGCAAGCTCAATATTCTAGATTAAAAAACTGCCGATAAAAGACACGCTATGAAAGGAAATGAAATTCGCTCAAGGTTTTTGGAGTATTTTAAGGGTAACGGTCACACCGTTGCTGAAAGTTCTTCATTAGTTCCCAAGGATGATCCCACTCTGCTCTTCACCAATGCGGGGATGGTGCAATTCAAAAGGGTTTTTATGGGGGATGATAAGAGAGGATATGTCCGAGCTGTTACCAGTCAGAAATGTGTTCGGGCAGGAGGAAAACATAACGATCTGGAGAATGTAGGTTATACAGCTCGCCATCATACCTTTTTTGAGATGTTAGGTAATTTTTCCTTTGGAGATTATTTCAAGGAGGAGGCGATTCGCCTTGCCTGGAATTTTCTTACCGTGGAGCTTGGTCTGCCAGCTGAGAAGATGTGGGTTTCCGTCTTTGAAGATGATGATGAGGCCTTCGCCCTTTGGGAGAAGGTAGAAGACCTGCCCAAGGGACGTATTGTTCGTCTCGGTGAGAAGGATAATTTTTGGGCCATGGGTGATACCGGACCCTGTGGACCATGTTCTGAAATTCATATTGATCAGGGGGTGGGCTCCAGTCCCTGTGATAATCCCAACTGTGCCGTTGGCTGTGACTGTGATCGCTTTCTTGAGCTGTGGAATCTCGTTTTTATGCAGTTCAATCGGGCGGAAGATGGTTCACTGACAGCTCTTCCCAGGCCAAGTATTGATACGGGTATGGGGCTTGAGCGGGTTGCTGCTGTGCTCCAGGGTAAGTTCAATAACTACGATTCTGATCTCTTTGCGCCCATTATTGCCGTCCTTGAGGATATTTCCGGAGTGAAATATGGGGCAGCTGCAGATACTGATACGGCTATTCGGGTTATTGCCGATCATGCCCGGGCGACCAGTTTTCTGGTGGCCGATGGCGTTTTGCCTTCCAACGAGGGTCGCGGCTATGTGCTTCGTCGTATCATGCGTCGTGCCGTTCGCTATGGCAAGAAGCTGGGTCTTGAAAAGCCATTTATGGACCGGGTTACCAAGGCTGTCTGTGCCGAGATGCAAAACGCTTATCCACAACTTGTGGCGACCGCTGCCCTTCTGGAGAAGGTTGTCAACAACGAGGAGGAGCGTTTTCGTGAGACTCTAGAGCATGGTCTTGTGCAGCTGGATGAGAAGATCAGTCAACTCCTTACGAGTGGTGGAGATGCCGTTATTGACGGCCCCTTTATCTTTAAGCTCTATGATACCTTTGGCTTTCCCTTCGATATTGTTCGCGATATTGCTCTGGAGCGTGGGGTCGGTTTTGATGAGGCAGGTTTTGCCACAGCCATGGCTGAGCAACGTGCCAAATCCCGTGCCTCCCGAAAGGGTGAAGGCGTTAAGCTCCACGACGAGGGGGTCAAGGCCCTGGCCGATGCTGGCAAAAAGGCAGAGTTTCTTGGCTATGAGGGACTTGAGGCAGATTCCGTGGTGGAAGGTTTGCTCTCCGAGCAGGGCAGTGGGGTTGAAAAACTTGTCGCCGGTGAAAAGGGTAGAGTCTTTGTGGCGGCCACTCCGTTTTATGCCGAGGCGGGTGGGCAGATGGGTGATAGAGGCTCTGTGCGCTGGCAAGGTGGGCAGGCATCTGTCTATGCCACCCAGGCCGAGGGCACGGGGCTGATCCTTCATGATCTCTTGGTGGAGGAGGGTGAGCTGAGCCTGGGGCTTGAGGTGACTCTTCAGGTGGATGATGAGGAGAGAAAGGCAACTGCCTCTAACCATAGTGCAACTCATCTCCTGCAGGCGGCGCTTATCTCCGTTTTGGGTGATCATGTTAAACAGTCAGGTTCTCTGGTTGGTCCTGAACGATTGCGCTTTGATTTCACCAATTTTTCTCAGCTAACAGCTGCAGAGATTGCCCAGGTGGAGACCCTGGTCAATGAGCAGATACGAAATAATGCCGTTATAGCAACGGATGTTCTCTCAAAACAGGAGGCAATTGCCGGTGGGGCCACGGCTCTCTTTGGGGAAAAATATGACGATGATGTACGTGTTGTCTCCATGGGCGATTATAGTAGGGAGCTTTGCGGTGGCACTCATGTCGGGGCAACGGGCGAAATTGGTCTCTTTGTTATTCTGTCGGAGAGTGGTATTGCCGCTGGTGTGCGTCGTATAGAGGCCTTGACAGGCCGCGCAGCCCTTGCCTATGTCCAGGGTCGTCTCTCTACGGGTAATGAGCTTGCAGATCTCTTGAGCTGTAAATCAGGCGATCTGGTGCCTAAGGTTGAATCTTTGCTGACTGCTGTTAAGGAGGGTGAGAAACGTGTTGCCCAACTTGCAGGTCAACTTGCCAGCTCCGGTCTGGATGATCTGTTGAATAATGCCCTGACCGTTGCCGGGATAAAGGTTGTTGTGGCTGAGGTGCCTCTGGAAAATGCCAAGGCCCTGCGTGAGCTTGGTGATAAGGTCCGGGATAATCTGGAGAGTGGCATTGCTGTTATTGGTGGTGCTGTTGGTGGTAAGGTTGCCCTTCTTGCCATTGTTACCAAAGATCTGGTAGATAGAATTCAGGCAGGACGGATCGTCAGTGAGGTTTCCGGAATTGTTGGTGGAAAAGGTGGTGGCCGTCCTGATATGGCTCAGGCTGGCGGTACCATGCCAGATAAGCTCAGCGAGGCAATAGCCTCTGTTCCAGCAATTATCGAAGCGATGCTGTAAAAGGTAGCGCGCGGTATCTCTTTTGATGCGATCGCTTGAAGAAAGCGTATTTCCGCAGGTTTTTCTGCCTAACTTATTGCTAAACGGGGAATATCCTGATTAAAAATGAGTTGACAGGCGGTCGCATTTGCAGTAAAAAAATTCTATTATCTTGACTCGTTGGAGTCATTATACCCACCTAACACGTAGTAAGGTTGTGCAGTTTCACCTTGTATGCGGTCATCGTTCATTCTTGAATCGTTAGAATGGATGTTACGTTTTTTTTTGTTTGTTATCTTAGCTTATTGGGGGAGTGATAACATGATTACAATGGATATTACTTTGGTAATTCAGATTGTTAACATGGTTGTTCTCATGTTTCTGCTGAACAAAGTTCTTTACAAACCTGTAAAGAAAATTTTGGCGGAGCGATTTGAAAAGTTGCGGGGTATGCGCGGCGAAATTTCGAAGTTTGAAAAAAACGCGAGTTTGCGTCAGAGTGACATGAATGCAAAGATGACCGAGGCCTCAGGAAAGGCCAAGGTTGCTTTGGACTCTGCTCGTGCAGATGCACAGGCCGCAGGCGATACAAAGCTTGCTGCAATTAAGGCTGAGGCTGACTCTGTAAAGGAGAAGCAGCTTGCCGAGGTCAAATCTCAAATTGAAAGTGCCAGGGCCGGTTTGCAAACAGAGCTCTCTCTCTTTGCAAGGGATATGGCAGGTAAAATTTTGGGGAGGAGTTTAAAGGCATGAAAGAGAATATAAAACGTGTTCTGCCATTTTTGCTGGTATTGCTTTTTGCCTTTGCTCCTCTCGCTCTTGCCTCAGCTCCAGTTGATGCTCCGGCTCCAGCTGATGCTCCGGCTGATGCTCTGCCTTCTGCTAAGGTTATTTCTGCTCCAGCCGATGCCGGTGTTATTGAAGCGGTAGAACTGGAACATGCAACCGTTACTGGTGCCCATGATGTAGCGGTAGCCCATGTCGCTGACAGCCTCTCCCATGAGAAGTTGATGGATCTTTTCTGGCGAGTGTTGAACTTTGCCGTGTTGATGGCCATCTTGATCAAGTTTGGGGCAAAGCCTATTGCTAATGCTCTTTCCGGTCGTCAGCAGCGGGTGAAGTCTGAAGTGGAGGATCTTGAGGCCCGTCGCATTGTTGCCGAGAAAGAGTTTCGCCAGTTTGAGGCAAAGCTTGCCAATGTTGAAAAGGATATTGATAGCATTGTTGATAAGGCCGTTGCCCAGGCCGAGATTGAGAAGGCTAAGATTCTAGAAAGAGCCGAGCAGGCGGCAGCAGATATTCAAAAATCTGCTGAGCAGGCAATCCAGAATGAGATTGCCAACGCTAAACGTAGCCTGAAAAACGATGCTGCTGATCAGGCCGCTGTTATGGCAGAGGAACTTATTGTTAAGCACCTCACCGCTGATGATCAGGTAAAAATTGTTGAAGATTATTTAGCTAAAGTGGGGGCCGTGTAATGAAACAGACAATCCTCGCACGAAGATATGCAAAAGCTGTCTTTTCCATAGGCGCCGATAGTGGCAAATATGGGGAGTATAATGATGCTCTTCAGGCTGTTGCAAATCTGTATATGACCAACCCCGATGTTGTAGATGCTCTAACCAACCCTCTTTATCCTTTAGAACTTCGTGAGAAGGTGATGGTAGGAATAGTAAAGTCCATGGACATTGATGCTGTAATGAGCAATTTCCTCAATCTCCTCGTTGAGAAAAAGCGTGCGGAAATTCTTCCAGAGATAGCAGAAGAGTTTCAGGCCATGGTTGATGATGCTCAGAATCTGAGCCATGGAAGCGTGATTTCAGCCGTTGAGTTGAGTGAAGAGTTACAGGGGAAAATTCAGCAGACATTAGAAAAGCTAACCGGTAAGAAGGTGGAGCTTACGACCAGTGTCGATCCATCAATCATTGGTGGTATTGTGGCCAAGGTAGGTGACTTGGTGCTGGACGGTAGCATTAAAACACAACTTGCAGGTTTAAAAGAATCCATTAAGGGGAGAGAATAGATGCAGATTAAAGCCGAAGAAATCAGTCAGATTATCAAAGATCAGATCGGAGACTACGAGACAAGTGTAGATCTGAACGAGACTGGTACCGTTATTTCTGTTGGTGATGGTATCGCCCGTATCTATGGTGTACAAAATTGTATGGCAATGGAGCTTCTTGAATTCCCTAGTGGAATTATGGGACTTGCCCTGAACCTTGAGGAAGATAACGTTGGTTGTGCAGTACTCGGTAGTGTTCAAGGTATTAAGGAAGGCGATATTGTTAAGCGTACCGGTAAGATTGCAGAGGTTCCTGTAGGACCTGCAATGTCCGGCCGTGTTGTTGATGGTCTTGGCAAGCCTATTGATGGCCAAGGTCCAATTAACTCTGATCTTACCTCTAAGATTGAAGTGGTGGCTCCAGGTGTTATTGCCCGTAAAGGTGTGCATGAACCATGTTACACCGGTGCCAAGGCAGTTGATGCTATGACCCCTGTTGGTCGTGGACAGCGTGAGCTGGTGATCGGTGATCGTCAGATTGGCAAGACTGCCCTCTGTGTTGATGCAATTATTGCCCAGAAGAACACTGACGTGCACTGCATCTACGTAGCAGTAGGCCAGAAAAAATCTACCGTAGCCCTTGTGGTGGAAGCCCTGCGTAAGCACGGTGCCATGGAGTACACCACCGTTGTTGCTGCCTGTGCCTCTGATCCTGCCCCAATGCAGTATATTGCCCCCTTTGCCGGTTGTTCCATGGGTGAGTACTACCGTGATAATGGTCAACATGCCCTGATCATCTATGATGATCTTTCCAAGCAGGCAGTTGCCTATCGTGAACTCTCCCTGCTTCTTCGTCGTCCACCGGGACGTGAGGCTTATCCGGGTGATATTTTCTTTAATCACTCCCGTCTGCTTGAGCGTGCCTCCAAGGTAAATGATGAGCTTGGTGCCGGTTCTCTTACTGCCCTGCCAATCATTGAAACTCAGGCCGGTGATGTTTCTGCCTTTATTCCTACCAACGTTATTTCTATTACCGACGGTCAGGTGTATCTCGAGCCAAACCTCTTCTTCTCCGGTGTTCGTCCAGCGGTAAATATTGGTCTCTCTGTATCCCGTGTTGGCGGCTCTGCCCAGTGTAAGGCGATGAAACAGGTAGCAGGTACCCTGCGTCTTGATCTTGCCCAGTATCGTGAGCTTGCCGCTTTTGCAGCCTTTGGCTCTGATCTTGATGTTTCAACCCAGGCTAAACTTACCCGTGGAGAGAGACTCGTTGAGATCCTCAAGCAGCCACAGTATCAGCCACTACCAATGGAGAAGCAGGTAACTATTCTCTACGCTGGTTCTACAGGTCATCTTGACTCACTTCCTATTGGCAGCTTGGCAGCCTACGAGGCAGATCTCTATGACTATCTTGAGGCTAATGAGCCATCAGTCTTTACCGATCTGGTAGCCGAACAGGCCTTCACCGATGGAATTAAAGAGAAACTCAATAAGGCACTGACCAGCTTTGGTGAAACGTTCAAGGCAATCAAGGGTCTTAAATAATCAAAGAAAGGTCACGATATGCCGAGTTTAAAAGAAGTTAAAACAAAGATCACAGGTGTAAAGAAGACATCTCAGATTACTAAGGCGATGAACATGGTCGCTGCCTCAAGGTTGCGTGGTGCTCAGGATAAGATGGAATCCTTTCGTCCATACGCATCTAAGTTTAGCGAGGCTATGTCAAATCTGTCCGGCGGGGGAAATACCAATGCCTTTCCTCTGATGGATGTCCGTGATGTTAAAACGGTGGAGCTTATTGTTGTTACCTCCGATCGTGGTTTATGTGGTTCCTTTAATGCCAATGTTGTGAAGCTTACCGAAAAGAAGATGGCTCAGTATCGGGCTGAAGGAAAAAAGGTAAGTCTGATCTGTATTGGCAAGAAGGGATATCAGTTATTGAGAAAGAGTGGCGCCGTTCGTGAGAATTATTCAGACATAATGGCTCATTTTTCTATAAATAACGCCCGAGAAATTGCATCTGATGTGGCGGATAACTTTCTCAAGGGAACCGCTGATAAGGTAGAGATTATTTATGGTGCCTTTAAGTCCGTTGCCGTTCAGGCCCCGGTTGCCGAGGATCTTCTGCCTATCCAACCCGTTGTCAGCAGTGAGCCTGCGGGCGAGCAGACCATGTCTGGAGACTATATCTATGAACCTTCCAGTGAAGAGATCATGGATGCCATGCAGCCACTCTATCTCAACGTGCTCGTCTATCATGCCATGCTTGAGGTGGGTGCCTCTGAGCATGCTGCCAGGATGACAGCAATGGACAATGCAACCACAGCATGTCGAGATATTGTTAGTAATTTGACCATTGTATACAATAAGGCTCGCCAGGCCGCTGTAACAAATGAGTTGATGGACATCGTTGGCGGCGCAGAAGCTCTTAAATAGAAATTAACTGTTTTACGGATAATCTAAGACTTTGAGGAGGGGTAAGTCCCTATGAGTGAGCAAAAAATTGGAAAGATTACACAGGTTATTGGACCTGTTGTAGATGTTGAGTTTGAGCCGGGCCAGCTGCCTAATATTCTGAATGCCTGTACTGTGACCAATCCTGGTATTAATGACGTCCCGGATAACCTGGTTATCGAGATTGCTCAGCATTTAGGTGATAACGTTTGTCGTTGTATTGCTATGGACCAGACCGATGGTCTTGTTCGTGGCATGGTTGTAAGAGATACGGGCCTGCCTATCACCATTCCTGTCGGTGAGGGTGCTCTTGGTCGTATCATGAACGTTGTTGGTCGTCCCGTGGATGGACTCGGTCCCATTCCGGCAAAGACAAGCATGTCCATTCACCGTGATGCGCCACTTTTTACCGAGCAGGACACCGAAGTGCGTGTTCTTGAAACCGGTATTAAGGTAATTGATCTCCTTGTTCCATTCCCACTTGGTGGAAAGATGGGGCTCTTCGGTGGTGCCGGTTGTGGTAAGACCGTTATTATGATGGAGATGGTTAATAATATTGCCATGCATCATGGTGGTATCTCTGTCTTCTGTGGTGTTGGAGAGCGTACCCGTGAGGGTAATGATCTCTACAACGAGATGAAGGAGTCCGGTGTTCTTCCTAAGGCTGCCCTTGTTTATGGTCAGATGACAGAGCCTCCGGGAGCACGTGCCCGGGTTGCCCTGACCGGTCTTACTGCTGCTGAGTATTTCCGTGATGAAGAGGGGCAGGATGTACTGTTCTTCGTGGATAATATCTTTCGTTTTACCCAGGCAGGCTCCGAAGTTTCTGCCCTCCTTGGCCGTATTCCATCTGCGGTAGGTTATCAGCCTACCTTGGCAACGGATCTTGGTGCCCTGCAGGAACGTATTACCTCCACCAACAAGGGTTCTATTACTGCTGTTCAGTGTGTATATGTACCGGCGGATGATTTAACCGATCCTGCCCCTGCTACCACCTTTGCTCACCTTGATGGTACCGTTGTTCTTTCTCGTCAGATCTCTGAGCTTGGTATCTACCCTGCCGTTGATCCGCTGGATTCAACCTCTCGTATTCTCGATCCGAATGTTATCGGTGAAGAGCATTACGACGTTGCCCGTGGTGTCCAGGTAAGCCTGCAGAAGTACAAAGATCTTCAGGATATTATTGCTATTCTTGGTATGGATGAGCTCTCTGAGGAAGATCAGCAGTTGGTTTCCCGTGCCCGTAAGATTCAGCGATACCTGTCGCAACCATTTACCGTTGCCGAGGTATTTACCGGTATGCCTGGTAAATTCGTTAAGGTTGCCGATACTGTTCAGGGCTTCAAAGAGATCCTGGAAGGAAAGCACGACGCACTCAACGAGAACTCCTTCTATATGGTTGGTAGCATTGACGAAGCTGTTGCAAAGGATGCTGCATCTAAGGCGTAAATTCATCGTCCCTGCTTTCGGGCAGGGATAAAAAATAGTTTGAGAGGTCAACTCCATGGCACAACAAATTAATTTAGAGGTGGTTACACCTTCGGGGTCGATTATTAACAAGGATGTTGATATTGTTAACGCTCCCGGTAGCGGTGGCGACTTCGGTGTCTTGGCCAATCACGCACCTCTTTTGTCAACTATCAAGATAGGCGCTTTGACTTATGAGATCGGTGAGGAACGCAATACCCTGATGGTAAGTGGTGGGTTTTGTGAAGTTTCCAATAATAAAATTACCTTTCTTGTGGAAAGTGCTGAAGCAAAACAAGATATTGATACTGACAGAGCGATGAAGGCCAAAATAAGAGCTGAAAAGCGCATTGCCAAGCATGGTTTGCCGAGCGATGAGGCTTATAGCGATACCCGCGCTGAAGCTGCACTTCACCGTGCACTTATTCGTCTCCGGGTGGCACAGGGACTCTAGTCCTCCCGCCGCTTGTCAAGGGGGCCTCTCTTCGAAAGAAGAGAGGCCCCCTTTTTTTTTGTTTACTACGCTATTATTACAAAAAATAACTGTCCTCTCTTTGCCGGGCTGATTCTGTCTACCACCTCCAACACCTCTTGTGTTGTGCCTTTCTCCTCCAGCTGGAAACGCCCATAAGGTCTTCTCTGGCTTTTGTTGTTGTCCTTCCGTAAGTAGCTAATCCCTGATATCTTTTTTGAATCGAGGTATGACGGTGTAGTAACTGTCCGTCATCGTTATTTTTTTATTTGCAAGGCCATAAAAGGTAAGTTTTGGGTTTTTCGAGCAATATACATATGTATAAAGCCTGAAAACTTGAGTATTCGAGCAATGGATGTAGACAGGCCAAATACTTGAGAAGAAGGCCTATCTACGGGCAGGCGCGGCCGCAAAAGGTGAATCAGGCTTCGCTTTTGTAGGCAAAGAGCCTGTCTATGGGCGCTGAGAGGGGAAGCAAGGAGGAGCAGCCTATTTAGCCCTGGTACAGGGTAAAGGTTAAACCTTTGGGTAAAGTCGTTTCCTTTACCCGTGCATTATCCAGATGTTGAGCACAGAGCAATATTTCACCAAAAGAACAAATTGGCATCACGACCCTCGATCGAGTTTCCCGGGTTCGATGGTGGTCACCGGATCGTGGCTTGCCAGCCACACTGGCCAAAGGGGGAAGCGTTCCCCCCTTTGCACCCCATGCCGCCCCGGCCCAGTTGCCAATCCTCACTCTCGTTTCAGCTTTCGCTAAGGTTGCGAACGGGCTCCTAGACACCGCTGGCAGTTCTTCCTGACCTGCTCACCGCCATCACTCCGTTCGGGCAACCGAGAGGGGGGAGGGGCCACCTCCATCCTCATACGGTCGTATGCAAAATGTTGAAATGACGATGCTCAGCTCCGTGCCAATGGGGATCGCCCAAGCAAACATCGGTGCCATTTAATAAAATTGGGGGCTTCGCTCTCAGAGAAAAAAATGATACGAATACTAGTAAGATATAGCGAGCATTTAAGTCTTACTATGCACTAGTGCTCTGTAAAACTTTATCCACCGTATATTGTTTGCCCTTTTCTCGCGCTGACTTCGTTTCTCATTCGGTCACATAGCGCTGCTAGCATTCGTGCCTTGTAGCGCACCAAAATGGCTCAACAATATTTACGATATCTAAAGCTCTGCAAAGCAATGGAAGTAAGCTTGGAGCAAAGATGCCTGTTGTGGCCGAAAGAGAGTAGGGAAAATCGAGTAAGCGAGCAATATATGTATGGGCAAAGGCCAAAACATTGAGGGGACGGGTCATAAACAAACGGACAAAGCCCAAAAACTCGAGAAGTCGAGCAAGATACAGATGTATAAAGCCCGAAACTCCGAAGAAAGAGACAATATACAAATGTATAAAGCCTCAAACACCGAAGAAAGAGACAATATACATATGTAGACGACCTGAAAACTTGGGTAGTCGAGCAATGGATGTATAAAGCCTGAAAACCCCAGTAGTGGAGCAATGGATGTAGACAGGCCAAATACTTGAGAAGATGGCCTATCTGTGGCCAGGCATGGCCGCAAACGGTGAATCAGGCTTCGCTTTTGTAGGCAAAGAGCCTGTCTATGGGTGCTGAGAGGGAAGCAAGGAGGAGCAGCCTATTTAGCCCTGGTACAGGGTAAACCTTTGGGTAAAGTCGTTTCCTTTACCCGGGCATTATCCAGATGTTGATTTCATTCATTTTCTTTTACTCAAATGCGAACCAGTAGTATGGCTTGATCATACGACGGTAGTATGGCTTACGACGAAAGAAAGGAGCCCTGCCACTACGGCCTTCGGCGGTGCGCCTCAAGCCCCACGAGAGTTTGAGATGGCTACGCTCAAACAAGTTAAACTCCTTTATCGCAAATTTTTCCGGTGCTCAGCTCCGTGCCAATGGGGATCGCCCAAGCAAACATCGGTGCCATTTAATAAAATTGGGGGCCTCGCTCTCAGAGAAAAAATGAGACGAATACTCGTAAGATATAGCGAGCATTTAAGCCTTACTATGCACTAGACGGTCATCTCCTTTAGGGCGTAGAGGGCATCAAGTGCCTGTCTGGGTGTCAGCTCGTCTAAATCCATTTCCCTGATCTTTGTCCGTATCTCGTCGGTCGGAGGGGCAAAGAGGGAGGGCTGGTGGGGCTTGTGCTCGCTCAGCTCCTTCTGAGGCTGCCCTCCTACCTTTTCTCCTGCTAGAAAATCTCCGGATTCAATGCTGTGCAGTATTTCATGGGCCCGTTCCACCACCTGGGCGGGGACGCCTGCCAGAGCCGCCACCTGAATACCATAACTGCGGCTGGTACCACCCTTTATCAGCTTATGGAGGAAGATAACGCTCTTCTGCCACTCCCGTACAGCGATGGAGTAGTTCTGTATCCGTGCATATCTGCGGGCCAGATCGGTGAGCTCGTGGTAGTGGGTGGCGAACATGGTCTTGACTCCGATACCGTCTTTTTGCACCAGGTGTTCTGTTACAGCCCAGGCGATGGAGAGACCATCGTAGGTGGATGTACCCCGACCGATCTCATCGAGGATAACAAGACTGCGCGGGGTGGCATTGTTGAGAATATTGGCGGTTTCACTCATCTCCACCATAAAGGTGGATTGGCCCCTGCGTAGGTCATCCATTGCCCCGACCCGGGTAAATATTCGGTCAACAACCCCGATTCGGGCGGAATCTGCGGGTACATAGTAGCCCATCTGGGCCATGAGGACAATGAGGGCCGTTTGTCTCAGTACCGTGGATTTACCGGCCATATTCGGGCCGGTGATAACCAGAATTTCATTTTCAGCCTGATCAAGATAGACGTCGTTGGGGACGAACTTTCCTGCCGGTAGTGATCTCTCGATAACGGGGTGTCGTCCCTCTCGTATCTCCAGGCTGCCATCGTCTCTGATCTCGGGTCGGTGATAGTTGTACTGCTGTGATACTTCGGCGGCCGAGGCATAAAAATCAAGAAGGGCCAACTGGTGAGCTGTGGCCAGAAACCTGCTGGAATGGCTGGCAAGCTCATTTCGGACAGTGGCAAAGAGCTGATACTCCAGTTCTAGTCTGCGATCTTCGGCGCCCAGGACCTTGGTTTCAAACTCCTTCAGTTCAGGGGTGATAAATCTCTCGGCATTGACCAGGGTCTGCTTACGAATATAGTGTTCCGGTACCCGAGAACTCTGGGCCCTGCTCACCTCGATGAAATAGCCAAAGACCCTGTTGTAACTCACCTTGAGCTTGGCAATCCCCGTTCGTTCCCTCTCTTTGGCCTCCAGATCAAGAATGAGTTTCTTCCCATCCCGGAGGAGAACAATGATCTCATCAAGCTCGGCATTATAACCTTCCCGAATGAGGTTTCCCTCTCGTATATTTGTCGGTGGGTCTGGGTGGATGCTTTTATCCAAGAGTTGGTGCAGGTCTTCCAGAGTATCAAGTGTCTGCTCGATCTCTATCAGCTCATCGGTATCGCATTTTCGTAGCTCTGTCAGCATTTCAGGCAGGCGGGCCAGAGACTGTTTCATGGCCAGCATATCGCGGCCATTGGCCGAGCCCAGGGTGATCCTGCTGTTGAGTCGTTCTATATCATAGACCTGATCGAGCAACTCTCTGATCTGGTGACGTGCCTCTGAGTTGTTAAAAAAATAGCCCACTGCGTTGAGGCGGCGGAGGATTCTTGCCCTGTCCTGAAGGGGAAAGAGGATGGCCTGTTTGAGAAATCTGGCCCCCATGGGCGTTGTGGTCAGATCAAGGACGGAGAGCAGGGAACCGCTTCGGTTGCCACCGACAATTGTCTGGGTAAGTTCAAGGTTACGCCGCGAAGAGTCATCTATTTGCAGGATGGCATCGAGTTCCAGGCGGCTCAGCTTCTCTATATGGTGGATGGCAGATTTTTGGGTCTCCTCAATATAGTCGAGGAGTATGGCCGCGGCGATCTGTCCCTCGACAAGGGTCTCACATCCAAATCCATCCAGACTGATGACGGCGAAATGTTCAAGCAGCTTTTCATGCGATTGGTCAAAGTCAAAGAGGTGGTGGGGGCGCGGGGTTATACAGAGGCCGGGGATGAGGGTGGTGGCAAGATCGATGGTCTCGGCAAAGTCCTCTAGCTCCTCTTCTGAGACGAGCAGTTCTGTGGGGGTGAGGCGGGTCAGTTGGTCGAGGATATCTGCCTCACCATCGCTCCCGGCAAAATCGGCAACGATGAACTCACCGGTGGTAATATCAAGAAAGGAGAGACCATAGCGGTTGTTTTTTCCCCTGCTAATGGCCGTGACAAAGTTATTGCTCTTGGCATCGAGGAGTTGATTGTCTGTGACCACTCCGGGAGTGACTATCTGCACCACCTCTCGTTTGACAATACCTTGGGCTGTACTGGGATCCTCCACCTGTTCACAGATTGCTACTCGCTTGCCCGCCTCTACCATCTTTGCCAGATATCCCTGCAGGGCATGGTAGGGGATTCCGCACATGGGTATTTGAGCACTGTCCGATTTCTTATTGCGGGAGGTGAGGGTGATACCAAGAATCTTGGAGGCGGTGATGGCGTCCTCAAAGAACATCTCGTAAAAATCTCCCATTCGGTAAAAGAGGATGGTATGGGGATGTTGTTCTTTGAGCTTAAAGTACTGCTGCATCATCGGGGTTATTTTTAATTTTGGCATAGTCTTAGGCAATTTCTTGGGTTTGTTCTATTTTTTGAAATTCTGGTAGAAGGATATTAAATGTGTCTTCGATATGCTGGGGTATTGTCCTTACCTCGGCCAGGGTGGTCATAAAATTATGATCGCCCTGCCAACGGGGGATGATATGAAAGTGGAGATGATCGGCGATACCCGCTCCGGCACAGGCACCAATATTGCAGCCAATATTGAGCCCAGCAGGCGAGAAGAGCTGTTTGATAATAGCGGCGGATCTTTTCACCATGAGCATAAGGGCATAACTCTCCCCATCGCTGAGTTCGGTGAGGCAGGCGATATGGCGTATGGGGGCAACAAGCAGATGGCCGTTTGCGTAGGGGAAGCGATTGAGCAATACTATCACCTCGCTGTCCCGATAGAGAAGCAGGCTGTTTGGGTCATAGGGGCAGTTTTCGTCGGGCTCAAAGAGGCAGCCCCTGACCTTCGGCGCCTCTCCTAAAACGTGTTGCATGCGCCAGGGTGTCCAGAGAGTTTTCATGATCTTGGTAAGTCAAAAATTTTAGCTGTTATTCCCGTTTTCGAGGTGGTGGCAATGGCATAGGTGCCGGGAGCTCCATAGCGCCCCGTGCCCTTGAAGCTTCCGGGATTAATATAGAGGGTTGAGGCCACTCTGTGGCAGAGGGGATTATGGGTGTGACCATAGATAATGCAGTCTGCTTCGGGGTATTGGTCAAAGAGTCTCTCTTCAATATTATGGCGTGGCCCGTTTGCTCCATGGCAGAGGGCAAAGAGGAAACCGTCTACCACAAAGGTCTTCATCTCCGGCAGATCCGCTTTTGTTCTGGAATTGCAAACATTTCCACAGACAGCGTGGACCTCTTTGCCTCTAAAGGCCTCCAGAATTGTCATGTCGGTGAGATCTCCTGCATGGACAATGATATCGCAGTCGGCAAAGGCTCTGGCCGTGTTGCGATTAAAGTCTGCCGTGGGGGCAGTGATATGGGTATCGGATAATATGCCAATTATTGTCATGCTCTTCCTTCTTTAACTTGTCCTTGGTTTTTCCAGCCTCTGCTTGCCTTCACTATAATACCCCTGACGGATAAAGAAATAGCGCAGAGGAGACTCTTGGTCTCTTTTGCGCTATTAATAAATGCCCTCTCTTTTTTAAACGCTATCTGCGAATGATGTTTGGCGAGACACTTGCGGCAGCTGCTGTTCCGGTGAGGGTCATGGCCTGTTTGAGTTCGGTACTCAGCTGGTCGATATACTTTTCTACACCTGCTTGCAGGCCACCGACGGCAGCGACAGAAAATGGTCTGCCGATCATTACCGCATCGGCCCCGAGGGCGAGCATTTTGAGGACATCTCCACCGGTACGGACTCCACCATCGACAAAGATGGTCATTCTGCCCTTAACCCGTTCTGCTATTTCAGGCAGTACCTCGGCGGTACCGGGGGTGTGATCCAGTACCCGACCGCCATGATCGGAGACGACAATGGCCTCGCAACCTGCCTCGAGGGCAAGTTCGGCCTCGTCCGCAGTCATTACTCCCTTGAGGACGAATTTCATTCCCGTGCTCTTGATGATCTCAGCAAGCTTTGCCGGAGTCTTGGCAGAAACAGGTCGTCCCTGCAGGCGGAGGGTGATAAGACCGGCCGCATCAATGTCCATGCCGATGGCCAGGCAGCCGGTGGCCTTGGCCCCGGCGAGCTTTGCCAAGAGCTCTTCATCATCCCAGGGCTTTATAAATGGAATGGCCTCGCCGTCCGCAGCCTTGATAGCCGCAAAACCTTCCTGGTGGATGACCTCCGGTACCCCGTCGCCGGTACAGCCGATAATTGATTTTGCCCGGCAACCGTTGACAATTGCTCGAACATAATCTTTTTCTGAGATTGCTCCGCCCATATTATAGGAGATGCCGCCGATGGGGGCCGCAAGTACGGGCAGGGCCATTTTTCTGCCGAGTATGGTAACGCTGGTATCGGGCTCCACCACATCGTGGAGGAGGCGCATATTAAATTTTACCTCGGCCAGGGCTTCGAAATTACTCTTGAAAGACGATCCTGTCCCCAGCCCGCCCATGCCCGGCACTTCACCTGCACATGCTCTACCATTACAGGCAGGGCATACCCGGCACTGTTTTCCCATGAGCTTTCTAGCCCTATCTCTGACTTCTTTCATTTTTTTTCCTCTGTATATGCTGCGGATAGGTGATGAACGAATAATTTCCAATCTCTTAATTTTGGCAGAAAATCGGATTTCTGTCTATCTGTTTATCGCCAGATCAGGCAAAATATAGCATTCATTTCCTTCTTAAGGCCTGAGCTGGCTCCGGAGCAGAGATCTTTTGTTTGAGCTTTAAGCCTTTTCTGGGTATGTTTTTGCCCTAAACTTGTTTTCACTGTTAATAATTACGCTAAGGGCTGTAGGAATGACGAAAAAAGTACTCTTTTTTTTGCTTTTCCTGGGTTGTTCACTCACCGAGGGATATGCAATGGGAATAGATTATAGTGTGGAGGAGGCTCATGCCCTTATTGGTGATGATGCCATTGTTTGGCTGGATATCAGGGAGAAGGGTGAACTTGTGTCCCTGCCCAAACTTGACGTTGCCCGGCATCTGCCCCTCTCTCATTTTAAGGCAGGATTTGCTCGCTTAAATATTGACAGGGAGACAAGGATCTTTCTCATCTGTCGGTCTGGAAATCGCTCAAAGCGCCTGCAGAAAACCCTGTTGAAAGAGGGGTATATCAACACGGTAAATATTCTTGGTGGCATGCGTGCCTGGCGGAAAAAATATCCCCGGAACTAGGCTGAAAGCTACCATCCTTGCTTGCGATGATGCTCTTTAGCAGGTATATTGGCTTGTTTAAGGTAAGAAACTCTACGTTGCTGCGTGCAATGTTAATAGATACAGCAAAAATGGAGAATAAAGATGTTAAGTGCTTCTGATTTACGTAAAGGCCTGAAATTAGATATTGAAGGCAGCCCATATATTATCATTGATTTTGATTTCTCAAAACCAGGTAAGGGCCAGGCCCTTTATCGCTGCAAGATGCGTAATATGATTACGGGTAATCAACTGGTTAAGACCTATCGTTCCAGTGATAAGTTTGAAAAGGCCTCCCTTGAAGAGCGTAAGATGCAGTTTCTTTACAGCCAGGGAGAGGAGTACCACTTCATGGATAATGAGAATTATGATCAGCTCTTTATAACCAAAGATATGTTGGGCGATAATATTTACTTCCTTCAGGATAACATGGATGTAGATGTACTCTTCTTTGATGAGAAACCTATAGATATTACCCTGCCTATCTTTGTTAATCTTGAGGTAACCCGGGCTGACCCATGGGTTAAGGGAGATACCTCTGGTACCGATACCAAGCCTATTACCGTTGAAACAGGATATCAGCTTCAGGTTCCCCCCTTTGTTGAGCAGGGCGATAAGATCCAGATTGATACCCGTACCGGTCAGTATGTAACTCGAGTAAAGCAATAAGACTATGTTGGTAAACGCAGGTTTGCATACTCGTGCGGCCTTTCTGCAAGCTATTCGTGCCTTCTTTTATGAGCAGGGGTTTCTGGAAGTGGATACCCCTGTTCGTTCTCCTGTACTGATTCCGGAAAGTACCATCGAACCTATCTCCTGCGGCGACTTTTTTTTACAGACTTCTCCTGAGTTGTATATGAAGCGCATACTTGCCGCTGGTAATGAGAAGATCTTTCAGATATGCCCCTGTTTTCGCAAAGGGGAACGAGGTCGTCTGCATGCAGAAGAGTTTACCATGCTGGAGTGGTATCGGCTGGATGAGGACTATCACGCCCTGATGGCGGATTGTCAGCAGCTCGTTAGCTACCTGGCAGAGGCCCTGCAGGCTCATACCTCTGAGCTGGGGCGGATAGACCGTGCCTATCTTAACGGCTCATGGCAGAGGCTTACCGTGGCCGAGGCCTTTGCCCTCTGGAGTCCCATAGAGCTGAAGCAGGCCATGGCCGATGATATCTTTGAGGAGATGCTGGTGGAGTATATTGAGCCTCGTTTGGGGATCGACTCGCCCACATTTCTCTATGACTACCCTGCCTCCATGGCCTCTCTGGCCCGTCTTTCCGCAAGCAATAGCGAGGTGGCCGAGCGCTTTGAGCTCTATATGCACGGTATTGAACTTGCCAACGGATTTTCTGAGTTGACCGATGAGGTGGAGCAGGAGATGCGTTTTAAAGAGGAGCTTGCCGCAATAAAACGAGAAGGTCGCTGGCAGGCGACCCTTCCCGTAAAATTTTTGCAGGAGCTGGCAGGTCTTGATAAGGCAACGGGCATAGCCCTGGGGCTTGATCGTCTTCTTATGCTCTTTCTGGGCAAGGAGAGTATCGCCGAGGTGGTCAGCTTTGCCGAGGTGGACTTCTAGGGGCCTGTTGGAAAACATGAACATCTTGCATCTCAGCTTCAGGCCATCTATGACTGCTTCTCAATCGCAAAATCCTCGATGTAGCCCTGCTACGTCTGCGGTTTTGTTCAATCGGCGCAGCCAAATCTAACCCAAATCTGAGCACAACTCTGCCCATATTATTTTGTGACAGACCCTAAAAACCTTTTTTACCCTTGCCCGGTTTTCTTGAAAATTTTTCAGAGACCTGTACCTTCGATTTCTTCTTGTCAAATTCCCTGCTTAACACCTCTTTTTCCACGATATTTCGCTGTGCCTTTCTCTCCGAGATGTTTTTCGGGACAAAGAGGCTCTTCTTGCTCTGTGGATGGCGCTCTGTCACATACATTGCCGTGGAGATGGTGCCCGGGGTGGGGGTGAAATCCTGAAATGCCCGTACCTTGAGATCGAGCTTTTTTAGATCTTCGGCCAGACATTTGGCATGTTTGAGGGTGGAGCCAGGGTGGGAGGTAATAATATACGGGCTTATATAGATCGGTTTTTTTCTTTTCTTGGCAATTTCCCTGCATCTCTCGATAAAACGTACCAGGAGGTCATGGCTCTCCTTATGCATAAGGGTGAGTACCTCGTCGTTGGTATGCTCTGGCGCGATTTTTAGGGCCCCGGGGGTGTGCTCGGCGATGATCTTCTCCATCAGACGTGGTGTCTTCAGGAGCAACTCCATGCGCATACCCGAAGAGACAAAGAGATGTTTTACTCCCTTGAGTGAGGAGACATCTTTGAGCAGACGGAGGAATCGTTCCTCGTCTATTTCCAGATTGGGACAGGTCTTAGGGAAGAGACAGTCTCGTTTGTTACAACCGCCAATGCGACACTTGGTACCATAGAGATTGGCGGTGGGGCCGCCCAGATCACTGATGGTGCCGTGAAAATTTTCTTCTTCTGCGATGAGCTTACATTCCTTGACAATAGAACGATGGCTACGGCTTACTATTTCAGCTCCCTGATGGCGGGTGATGGCACAGAAGGAGCAATTACCGGCGCAACCACGGACAATGGTTACAGAGTCCTTGATCATCTGTAGGGCCGGGATGTTTTTTTGGCTCTTATGAGAGGTGCGGAGAAAGGGGAGGGCGTAGACTGCATCGAGTTCACTTTCACTCAGGGATTTGGCCGCTGGGTGTTGGATTATCCACTGGGATTGCTGCTTCTGCAGTACCGTTTGTCGGGATTGGGCCCGGGCGTGGTTGTCCACGGCTATTTCTGCATCGAGAAAGAGTCCAGTTTCCTTCTCTATTTCGGCAAGAGATGGCAGAAATAGAAACTCTCTGTTGTTAGTCCTTTCACCTGCAAGGGTCGGTAAATGTTCGTCGAGTTCCTTTTCGGTGAAACGTTGGCAGGTACCTCGGATGCCGTCAAGGGTTATCCCCTCTTCGCAGCGCTGAGCAATTTCTTTGATCGCTCTCTCTCCCATCCCAAAAATAATGAGATCTGCCTTGGCATCGGTGAGGATAGAGGCGCGGAGTTTATCCTGCTTGTAGTCGTAGTGGACAAAGCGACGGAGGGAGGCTTCAATTCCACCGAGGACAATGGGGCAGTTTTTATAACAGCTCTTGGCCAGGGCCGTATAGATAATAGAAGCGCGATCTGGCCTGCGTCGGTCAGATCTGCTTCGATTATCTCCACGCCAGGGATTTCCATCGGGGGAGTAGCTGTCGCTATTTCTTACCCTGCCGCTTGAGGAGTAGTTGGCAACAACAGAGTCCAGGTTGCCAGCTGATATACCACAGAAGAGGCGTGGGGTGGGGTACTGTGCAAAGTCCTGAGGACTGTCATAACGGGGTTGGGAAAGAATTGCCACTTTGTAGCCTTGATCTTCAAGGACTCTACAGATAATGGCAATACCAAATGATGGATGGTCCACATAGGCATCGCCAGTGATCAAAAGTACATCAATTTCGTTCCAACCCCTTTGCTTGCACTCCTGCCATGATAATGGCGGGAGAGACGATTGTAAGGGCTGCTGAGACATGATTGGGTTTTGTGGTGGAGTGTGATTCTGGAGGATGGGTGGTGAGGAAATGTGTTGTTTCCTCACCACCTGTTTGTGATGCTACTACATGAATACTTCCATGTAGTGGGAGTTTACCCAGAGGTGGGTAACGATGGAGGCTGCATAGCCAAGGGCGATGACAGGGGTCCATTTGAGATGTGCGGCAAAGGTGTAGACACCTCGGGCAGATCCCATAAGGGCAACACCTGCAGCAGAGCCGATGGAGAGAAGGCTACCACCAACTCCGGCGGTAAGGGTTACCAGCAACCACTGTCCATGGGACATCTCTGGCATCATGGTCAATACAGCAAACATGACGGGGATGTTATCGACAATAGCAGAGAGCATACCGACGATGACGTTTGCGTAGGTTGGTCCCAAATCCAGGTAGAGGAACTGGGAAATAAGGGCAAGATAACCAAACTGTGAGAGACCGCCTACACAGAGAATAACACCGTAGAAGAAGAGGAGGGTATCCCACTCTGCCCGGGCAATTTTCTTAAAGAGATCAAATGGATCAGTTTTGGCGTGGTGTGTCTCTTGAGAAAGTGGGTTATCATCAATGGCAATGCTCTTTTGTTCTCTCTTCTTGATGTAATAGGAAAAAAGACCGAGATAGCCAAGGCCGAGCATCATACCGGCGGCAGGTGGCAGTCCCAGGAAGTTGTGAAAAGATACTGCGGTGATAATGGTGGCGAGAAAAAGAAAGATAATTCTTATTGCCCCGAACTTCATGGGGTAATGCTCGTCACTTGCCTCAGGAATTCCTTTGCCAATGGCAAAGTTCATGAAAAATGCAGGTACAAGCCAGTTCACCAGTGATGGGAGGAAGAGGACAAAAAATTCCTGGAACTGAACAACGCCCTTCTGCCATACCATCAGAGTGGTAATGTCACCAAATGGACTGAATGCGCCACCGGCGTTTGCGGCAATAACAATATTGATACAGGCAACGACAACAAACTTCTTGTTCTTACCACCAACGGCCATGGCCACAGCACCCATGAGGAGGGCAGTGGTGAGGTTATCGGCTACGGGAGAGATAACAAAGGCAAGAAAACCTGTTATCCAAAAGACGGCACGTAGAGATAAACCGCGACTTACTAACCATGATCGAAGTGCTTGGAAGACATTACGCTCATCCATGGTATTGATATACGTCATTGCCACCAAGAGGAAGAGGAGCAACTCTGCATATTCAAGTATGTTGTGACGGATTGCCGTTTCGGCGGCATGGTCATAGCCCATGGCCTTAAAGGTCACTGCAACGCAGACCCAGATGATACCTGCTGCCAGGAGAACGGGTTTGGATTTACGTAGGTGTAACTGTTCCTCAAAGATAACTAGGGAGTAAGCTCCTACAAAGAGCAAAACAGAAAAAATACCGAGGCTTGAACCAACAAGGCTGTGGGTATCGGGATGAGCACCTGCTGCTGCACCTGCGCTTGCAAACAGAGGTGTTGCCATGGCTAAGAATAAGCCAGTAAGACCTAATACTTTCTTCATCTAATTTGTTCCGTAATAGTTGAACTGGAAAATAAAAACACACGAGACCACAAAAACAGTCGTGTAATTTAGCAAATATGATGAAAAAGTACAAGCTTGTTCGGAAATAGCCGACCGATGATCTGGTCGGCTAGGGGATTTGTCTAATCGGCATTGGGCAGGTATTGGGTTAAAGGACAGTCATCACAACCATCTGACGGTAAGTCTGGTAGCTGGTGTATTATTTTTGTGATGGCGCTAACGGCGGATTTACTATCGGCATGAATATATTCTGAGCCGATTTTGTCGTAGAGGCCGGTTCGTACCATGACATCGACCACTTGGCCCTTCAGGCCACAGATGGCAAAGCCTAGGTTGGCACTTCTCACCCGCTTGTAGAGCATATCCAAGGCCTCTTCACCCGATGCGTCCATGTCGTTTATGCCGCGGGCATCGAGGAGGATATAGCGGAGCTCGGGTTGTTCCATCCGGAATTTTTCTACCTGTTCATCCAGATAACTGGCGTTGGCAAAAAAGAGGGCACCGTCAAACCGAACAACAGAGATATGTTTACAACCTCGCAAACGGTAGTAATCAGCATTGGCCAGTACACGTTCCTTGTTCAGGGAGAGGCGGGCAACGACTGGTCGCATGGACTTGTAGAGGAAGACCGTCATGGAGAGGGCGACGCCGACCATAATACCCTTGTCGAGGTGGGGGGCAAAGTAGAGGGTTACTATAAAGCTAATGATAGAGATGAGGCCATCGTACCACTGGGCTTTCCAGGAGTGAATAAAACCCTTTACATTCAGGAGGCCAACAACGGCCATCATGATGACGGCGGCCAGCACGGCCTGGGGCAGGTGGTAGAGGAGGGGGGTGAAGAATATCAGGGTGATCAGTACCACCACCGAGGTGATTACCGAGCTGATGCCGGAAACAGCTCCGGCTCCAAGGTTTACCGCAGATCTGGAGAAGGAGCCGGAGACCGCATAACTGGAGCCAAAGGAACCGACGATATTGGCCAGGCCCTGGCCAATGAGTTCCTGGTTGGGATCTAGTTTCTGGCCTGTTTGGGCAGCCATGGCCTTGGCAATAGCAATAGCCTCCATAAATCCCAGCAAAGAGATGATAATCGCCGTGGGGAGGAGTTTGGTAAATGTTTTGATGCTGACATCAGGGGTAGAGAGAGAGGGGATACCGGCCGGGACCTTGCCGATTACTGCTCCGCCGCTCATAAACTTCAGTTCATCGGGGTTCAGCTGGGACCTGCCCACATTTAAGCGCCATGTCTTGCCATCGCTGTTTAAGCCTGCTGGTACTTGGTCCTGCAGGTAGAGTCTTAGGCCACTGGCCTCCTTAATACCGACAAATTTTGCATGACGCAGGTCATAGCGAATGGTAGCAGACCTCTTTTTTAGTTCAGCAATGAGGGTGTTCATTATGGCAACATCGGTCTTCAGTTTTATTAGTGCTATTGTTTCAAAATCCGTTGTTTGCCGCTCTTGTTCCTCGTCTACCTTGATACCTATGGTGGAACGTTTATCACCCACCAGGGTGATCTCTTCAATCAAATTGTTAAAGGTTTTTATATTTTCTTGTATTTCAGTGTTGTTAATCCTGTTTATACTGAGATGTGTATCACTGTTAAATCCTGAAAAATAGGAGATAATAGTCGCCAGGCCAACTGCCACCAGGACGTTGGGGATGCGGGGGTTTATCTTTTTCAGGACTGCCATAATAACAATTGCTGATATACCGAAGATAAGGGTGGGGATATGAGTATAGTCCAGGGCTGCTTGGAAAACTCGGATAATTGTCTCATAGTGATGCGTTGCCTTATCAACAGAAACACCAAATAATTTAGGTAGTTGGGAGGTGGCTATGATGATTGCCGCTGCATTGGTGAAGCCGTTGACCACCGGATGGGATAAGAAGTTTACCACCAGACCAAGTCGAAGGATACCAAGCGATAGTTGAAAGAGGCCAACTGTGAGGGCCAGGGCTATGGAGTAGGCGATAAATTCTGTAGATCCAGCCGTTGCCAGCGGTTCAAGGGCTGCTGCTGACATAAGTGAAACAACGGCTACCGGGCCTGTTGCCAGCTGTTTACTTGAACCAAAGAGAGCTGCTACCATGGGGGGCAGGAATGCTGCATAAAGTCCATAGTAGGCAGGTAGGCCTGCAAGCTGGGCATATGCCATGGACTGGGGGATAAGGACCAGGGCCACGGTGATGCCGGCCAGCAGATCAATTTTAAACTTACCACCGCTGTAATCGTGGAACCACTTCAGAAAAGGAAACAGCTTTGTTGCTATATTCATATTACACACCTTGTATGGGTTGTCTTCTTGTTAAGGGAACTCCTTGAAAAAAATTATTTTCCTTTAAATATCAAATGGGTTTGCTATTTAAGGAAACATTTTTCAAGCTCTCCTACAGTTCAAGAAATTCAACTTTTCCGGTGGTGAGATCATAGTATGCTGGTACAACCTTTACCTTTCCCTCCAGAACAAGGTCGCTGATGATGGGTTCTGATTCACGGATGAGATCTGCCATTAAAAGGGCGACCTGTTGGGCGGCGTTATCAACTCTTCCCCCTTCCATCCCCTCTACGGTCTTGAGGGCGGTCTGGATTGCCGGAACCAAGGAGGCCATATGGCCACCAAGGTTTGTGCCCTTGGCTACAGCAGTAACTGCCCCACAGTTAGAGTGGCTCATGACGATAACAAGTGGAGTGTGGAGATGACAGATGGCGTATTCAATGCTTCCCATGATTTGGTCATTGACGATGTTTCCGGCTACGCGGACGACAAAGAGGTCTCCTAGTCCCAGGTCAAAGATATGGACCGGTGGAACTCGGGAATCGGAGCAACAGAGGACAGTTGCCATGGGTTCCTGGCTGTAGTTGAGCTTGTCCCTGCTTTCCTGACAGAGATTGGGATGTTCGAGGGCGCAGCAGCGAAAACGGGCATTGCCCTCCTGTAAAATTTCCAAAATCTCATCGGCCGTGGGCCTTTTCTGGGTTTCCATTGGCATGTAGATATCTCCTCATTCAAAAAAATTAAAAAGTATAAAAGTATAAAATATACTGAAAGTTCTTGATCTCGTTCATATCATACATCTGCCTGTTTGAAGGGGTAAAACTCAGGCAATTTAGCATGCTTTAACTCAAAGCGGAAAATGGTAATAAGTCAAGGAAAAACTTGTTTTAAGGCGCTTATTCGCCTAAGGAAAGAGCAGTGATATCAAGGTGAAAAAGGTTGTATATCTGTTGCGGAATGGTCGCAGGAGGGCCGAGGAATGGCCTGTTAGGCCAGCTCTTTTTGCCCTCCGTGCTGAGCTACTTTTTTACAGGGCTGTGGCCCTCTTTTTTTGGTGAATTCGCCAGAACCAGAGGGTGAGGCCACAGAGGATCATTGCTCCACTGAGTAATTGGCCCATGGTGATATGGGCCACGATAAAGCCCAATTGCGGATCAGGTTGGCGAAAATTTTCGATGATTATGCGGAATAGGCCGTAAAGGCAGAGGAATAGAGAGAGTATCGTCCCATGTGGAGTAAGGCTGTTCCTTTTCCACGGCCTGTTACGAAGGCTCCAGAGAATAATAAAGAGGATAAGGCCTTCAAGCAATGACTCATAAAGCTGGGAGGCGTGCCGGGGTAGTGGCCCACCGTTTGGGAAAATGATTCCCCAGGGTTGTTCGGTGACCCTGCCGTAGAGTTCACCGTTGATCAGGTTGCCAATTCTGCCCAGGCCCAGGCCAATAGGGATAGTGGCCACATAGACATCAGCCGTCGCCCAGAAGTCTATCTTCTTGATTTTGCAGAAGATGAGTCCCCCCAAGATCAGGGCAATGCAGGCACCGTGAAAAGACATTCCTCCATGCCAGGTTGCAAGTATTTCCAGTGGATGTTGCAGGTAGTAGGACAGGTTGTAGAAGACCACATATCCCAGTCTGCCACCCAGTATCACACAGAGAATGAGAACAGTATTTAAATTATCAAAGTTCTTTTCAAGCTGGGTAAACTGATGCCTTTGTATTTGCTGACGTACCAGAAAATAGGTGGCAAAAAAGCCGATAACATACATGAGCCCGTACCAGCGAATGCTGATAGGGCCAAGGCTCATGATGATGGGATCGATGGGTGGCAGGGTGTAGTAGGACATGGTCTCTCTTATATTTTATCGTTACTTTTCAAATAGTTGAGCTTGCGAAGATGTACCTGTAGTACGGACACTGCTGCCGGGGTGATACCTGAAATCCTGGATGCCTGTCCCAGGGAGATGGGACGGATTGTGGAGAGCTTCTCCACCACCTCATTTGAAAGTCCGGAGAGCTGAGCGTAGTTGAGATCCTCGGGGAGTTTCAAGGTCTCCATTCGTTTGAAGCGTTGCACCTGCTCCTCCTGACGTTGCAGGTAGCCCTTGAACTTGATTCGGACCTGAACCTCCTGGCAGACAGCAGAGTTTGCCAGGGCGATAACCGCCTCTTTGTCTCCTGCTGTCAGTGGTAACTTCTGGAGGAAGGTGATATTTATCTCAGGCCTTCTCAGCAGGGAGGAGAGTGCTGATTTTTGTTTCAGATCAGCGCTAGCCGCATCGTTGAGTATTCTGTTTACCTCGGCAGTCGGTTTGATAGATATTGCATCCAAGGTGGCACATCCTGCATCTATTGCGGCCTGCTTAATGAGATATCTTTGGTGTTTGTCTTCATCTAAGAGACCAATATCCTTGCCGATTTGGCATAGTCTGCTGTCCGCATTGTCCTCTCGCAGGAGGAGTCGGTATTCGGCTCTTGAGGTGAAGAGGCGGTAGGGTTCTTTCGTGCCGCAGGTAACCAGATCGTCAATTAAAACGCCAATATAAGCCTGCGATCTATCGAGGATTAGTGGTTCTCTCTCCTCTAGATACCTTGTGGCGTTAATGCCCGCCATCAAACCTTGGGCGGCTGCCTCTTCATAGCCTGATGTGCCGTTAATCTGACCGGCAAGGTAGAGGTTTTCGATTTTTTTGGTGGCAAGGGATGGGCGGAGTCCAAGAGGATCTATATAGTCGTACTCGATGGCATATCCCGGGCGGATAATTCGGGCATTCTCAAGACCTTTTATGCTCTGTAGCATCTCAATCTGCACCTCCAGAGGCAGGCTGGTGGGCAGGCCGTTGGGATAGACCTCCACCGTGTCCAGTCCTTCTGGCTCGAGGAATACCTGGTGTCGATCTTTTTCAGGAAAACGCATGATCTTATCCTCGATGGAGGGGCAGTATCTGGCCCCAATCCCCTGGATAATGCCGGCATAGAGGGGTGATTGATCTATGCCCTTTCTGATTATTTCATGAGTTTTTTCATTAGTGTAGGTGATATAGCAGGGAAGCTGTGGCAGGGTGTAGCCCTTGCCCTGTGAATCAAAGGAAAAGTGGGCAGGAGGCATATCGCTCTCCTGTGCCTCAAGCTCTGAGTAGTCAATGGTCAGGGAGTCGATGCGGGGAACGGTGCCAGTCTTCATTCTGCCCACGGCAAAGCCGTTATCATAGAACCAGTCGGCCAGTCCGGTGGAGGGGCCGTCGCCGAGACGTCCTGCCGGGAAGTTTTTCAGGCCAATATGGACCAGTCCATTGAGAAAGGTGCCGGTGGCAACAATGGCAGCCTTGACGGAAATCTTTTCATCAATGGTAGTGGTGACGCCGGTGATCTTGCCATCCTCAACAATAAAACCATTTACCTCCGTTTGGCTGACGGTCAGGTTTTCCTGATGTTCGATAACAGATTTCATCTGCAGTCTATAAAGGAGGCGGTCGGCCTGGGCCCGTGATGACTGTACGGCTGGACCCTTTGAGGTGTTCAGGCGTCGGAACTGAATGGAGGTGGCATCGATAACTCTGGCCATCTCGCCGCCAAGGGCGTCAATTTCACGTACCAGGTGTCCCTTGGCAAGTCCGCCAATGGCAGGGTTGCAGGACATTGCCCCGATGGTGTCAACGTTCATTACCGCTAGCAGGGTTTTATGTCCAAGTCGGGCTGCTGCCAGGGCTGCCTCGCAACCGGCATGGCCGGCGCCAATTACTACTATATCAAAGTCGCTCATAAGAATAATGGGTAAAGGGTGAATTTCATAGGTCACTGTGTGCGGTTGACCACCATATCAGGGCCCACCTGTGTGGAGTTGCGGGCTTTACTGTTATTTCGTTTTTGTCCTGGGCAATAATTCTGGTGCGCAGGTAGTCCCGGAGAAGGTCCTCTTCTCTGGTGTTCATCTCATGGAACATCCACTGGTAGGATTGCACCGCCGCCTCCAGTGAGTCGTATTTCTTCAGGCTGTCAAACTCGAGGATATTGACGCAGGGATGGATGCCCATGCTGTAGAGCATGTTTAAAGTATATATGTAGTCCGGGCCGGAATGGAAAGGCCTGCCGATGATTTTAAATGCATGGCTGTCAAAGGGGGTCGGGTTAATTCTATCGGTGAGGAAGACGTATTTACTAGCGTAACTGTTGAGTTTGATAAGGGCTTTCTGCAGGTCATCCACCCCGAGGGATCTGGAGGCAATGGCAATGTCGTGGGCTACGATATTTTTACTCTGCCAATCGTCCTGCCATGCACAGCAAATAGTCTCTATGTTGTCGATACCGGCAGCAGCAGCCTCGCTCTGCAGTTGATCTAACATTCCCTGCGAGTAGTCAATGGCGGTAACTCTTTGAACCTTCTTGGCAATGGGCAGGGCCAGGGTTCCAGAGCCCGCTCCTATGTCGAGTACCGTCATTCCTGTTTCCAGGGGAAGATGGGAGAGGAAGAGAGAGCTGTAGTTGCTCTCTTTAGCGCTTTTAGAAAAAGATGGTGCTTTTTTGTCCCAGTCACGTGCTTTTTTGCTTTTCCATGCCTTTTCCTTGCAGGCGTTGGCATGGAGTAACTTCCAGTCAATATCCTGGTAACAGCTGGGAGAGTTTTTCTTTGTCATAAAAAAAAGATTAGTTGAAAGTATGCGCAGTTAAGAACAGGTCTATTTTGTTTTTACCTGAGAAAAAAACGGTTTAGGTCCCTGCAAAAATATCACAGCTAAAGTTCTTTAGCAAGAATAGGTCTCTTCTACAAGTTAAAATGTTTGACACTAGCCCCTATTTGTGTTTAATATTCCCACTTTTCAAAAATGAAGAATTGTTGGGAATAGGCGATTTCCTAAGCAATGACCTGTACTGCTTGCTTTAGGCTTGCAGTTTTGTTTGTTGCGTGGGAAACTGAAGTACGCTTTTTTCTGAGAAATAGCCTGTATTCTGTAAAATAATAAGAGGAAGTCGAAATGAGTAAAAGAACTTTTCAGCCAAGTAACATCAAGCGTAGTCGTACCCATGGTTTTCGTGCGCGTATGAGCACCCGTGCCGGTCGTGCAATTCTTAACGCTCGCAGAGCTAAAGGACGTAAGAGACTTTCTGCATAATTTGGAAAGGTATCGGCTTCCAAAGACTGCCTTTGTTCGTAAAGGGTGGGAGTATGATGCGGTATATCGTGGAGGACGTCGCCTGCATGGCGTTGGTTTCACCATTATTTACCTGCTGAACTCGACGGAGAATAATAGGTTAGGGATAAGCGTTCACCGTAAGCTTCGGGGAGCCGTTAAGCGCAATCGGATTAAGAGAATAATTCGGGAGTGTTTTAGGTTACATCGTGATATCTTTCCTCAAAAAGCAGATATAGTTTTTGCTGTTCGTCCTGGGTTTGCTCTCTCTTCACCCGAACAGATTCGACAGGCAGTTGGGTCTCTTTGTGGTACTCCCTGTGGTGTATGCAATGAAAAAGCCTAATTTTGCACAGTTACCCCGATTATTTATATTAGGGCTTGTCAAAGTCTACCAATACTGCATTTCTCCACTTTTTCCCCCAACGTGTCGTTTCACGCCCTGTTGTTCAACATATATGATTCAAGCAGTTGAAAAACATGGTGTGATACGAGGTGTTGCACTTGGCCTTTGGCGTATACTCCGCTGTCATCCATTTTCTAAGGGCGGCTATGACCCTGTTAAATGAGCCGACTTAAACTAACACAATCGAATTCTGCGTATTCACTGCGTAAGAGAACCTAACTATGGAAACCAAAAGAGCCCTTCTTGCGATTGTTATCTCGTTTGCCATTCTATTTGGCTATCAGTATTTCTTTCCTGGTCTTGATCAGCCAGTCCAAACTACTTCAGAAACTCAGACCACTGTAAATGGTACTTCTGCAAAACAGGCAGGAGCTATACAAGAAATTACTGCTCCAGTTATTCCCGTTGTCGCCTCCGCAAAATACGATCGTGTTCCACGTGATATCGTTGTTGATACAGATCTCTATACCGCAACAATTAGTGAAGCCGGCGGTGCTCTGAAAAGCTTTGTCCTGAAAGAGCAAAAAGAGACCAATGCTGAAGATTCTCCAGGTATGCAACTGGTTAACAATAGCAAGACGGATGGCTATCCTTTGACGTTCTCCTGGGGTGGTGCCGCTCCTTCTAACCTGCTCTATACCAGCCAGGATAGCGAGGTACGTTTTGGTAGCAACGGTAAGGCCCGCCTTATTATGACTGCCAAATCATCTACTGGACTTGTTATTGAAAGGGTTTATACCTTTGATAAAAAGACCTATCTCTTTGATCTCGATGTTCGTGTTGTTAATCAGTCGGGTCAGGCCCTGCAGGGATCTGCCCAGCTCCATCAGGTAAGTGTTCCCTATGAGTCAACCGAAGATAATCCTGCCGCTCGCTTTCTCTTTATGGGCCCTGTTGTCTATGCAGATGGTGAGCTTACAGAGATAGACCCTAAAGACCTCGAGGATGGTCCTCAGTCTTTTATGGGTGATATCCAGTGGCTTGGTTATGAGAGCCGCTATTTCATGTCAATGATTGTTCCCTATGGCCTTGATGGTCAAACCTTCACCACTTCCGGTGGTGCTGATCTGACCAAATCCTTCATTGCCGGCGGTTTGGATACCTTGGCAGCAGGGGCTGAAAAAGAGTATAAATACCACGTTCTCTATGGACCGAAAAAAGTAGAGATGCTTAAGAGTGCAGGCTATGATCTTGATAAGGCCGTGAACTTTGGCTGGTTTGATATCATTGCCAAACCCACTCTCTGGTTGCTCAACTTCTTTCATAGCTTTACCCATAACTACGGTATCGCAATTATCCTTGTAACCATCATGTTCAAGGGCATTTTCTGGCCAATTACCCAAAAGGGTATGAAGTCCATGAAAAACATGCAAAAATTGCAACCTAAGATGGCTGCTCTTAAGGAGAAGCATAAGGACGATCCAACCAGGATGAACAAAGAGGTGATGAGTCTCTATAAGGCGTATAAGGTGAATCCTTTGGGCGGTTGTTTACCCATGGTCCTGCAGATTCCTGTCTTCTTTGCCCTCTATAAGGTACTCCTGCTCTCCATCGAGCTTCGCCATGCCCCTTTTATGTTCTGGATCACCGACCTCTCTGCTCCTGATCGTCTCTGGATTGGTTTTAACCTGCCATACCTTGGCGGTTTGCCGGTGTTGACCCTGTTGATGGGTGCCTCCATGTTTCTTCAGCAGAAGTTTAGTCCGACAACTGCCGATCCGACCCAGGCAAAGATTATGATGTTTCTCCCTGTTGTTTTTACCTTCATGTTCTTGAACTTCGCCTCGGGCCTTGTTCTCTACTGGTTTGTGAATAATCTGTTATCTATCCTGCAACAGGTTCTCATTAATCGGGATGTGAAGCATAAAACCGCTACTGCCTAAAGATATTATATGAGAGGCGGAGGAAGAGTCCTCTGCCTTTTTGAATGGAGATAGTTCATGGCTTTTGGAAAAAAAGAAGAGCATGATTTTTATGGTAAAGAAGTCACCGATGCAATCAAAAAGGCCTGTGAGACCTTTGCTGTTCCCCAAGAGGAATTGGATATAGAGATTGTCTTTACCGGTTCCGCTGGTATCTTTGGTCTTATCCGCAAGAAGGCGCATATTCGTGCTTTTGTTAAGCAGGCAGAAAAAGAAACAGCCCCCGTTGTAGAAGAAGAGGTGCTTGTTAAATCTGCCCCTCCTGCCCGGAAAGAGGTTGTTGCATCGGCTCTTGCTCCGAATAAAGAAGAGGCCTACGATAGGAATAATCTTCCCACCGAAGTCAGCGATGAGAGTATTGCCCTGATAGAGCAGGAAACGCTTAAGGTCATTGAGTTGATGAAGTTTACTGCCGTGGTTAAGGCCACTGCCGAGGCGGGAACCGTTCGTTGTGTGATAACTACTGATTTCGAGGATGAGCTGACCGGACAGGATGGTAAAACACTTGATAGTCTTCAGTATATTATTCGTAAGATCGTGGTGAAGAGGGTTGAGGACAGGCTGCGAATTAATCTTGATGTTAATGATTTTCGTACCCGTCGCCTTGAAGAGCTGAAACAGCGGGCTGTAGAGCTTGCATCCAAGGTCAAAGAAGATGGTAAGACCCAGGTGATCACCTCTCTGAATCCCTCTGAACGCCGAGCTATTCATATGATATTGCAGGAAGATAAGGAGATTCGCAGTCGCTCCATTGGCGATGGCCTCTTTAAGAAAATTCTTATCTATAAGCCAGGTAATGGCAATCGTGGCGGGCGTAAGCGTTATAGCCCCGGTCGTAAGGATCGTACTGGCAAGAGTGAGACGCCGGTAAGCGACGAATCCTAATATTTTTTAGTAGGTTGTTTTTTTAATGGGCGCAGGCATATCGTTGATGTGTTCTGCGCTCAGTTGTTTGTACTGGAGCACTCTAAGGGGAAATTTGAAATGGCTGTATTTCCCAGGGTGGTTCGAAAAATTATAGAGATCAATAAGACCATGGCTATATCCTACGCTGATAATGAAACTATTGCTGCTATTTCAACTCCTATGGGTACCGGAGGCATTGGGGTCATCCGCATAAGCGGCAAAGAGTCTCTGACCATTCTCCAGACAATTTTTCGTCCCCATAATGACTCCTGCAGTTACCGTAGTCATCAAATGTATTATGGGCAGATCGTGGCAGCCGATGGCCATCAGTTGGATGAGGTTTTGGTCGTCTATATGCGGGCTCCCAAGACATATACCTGTGAAGACATTGTCGAGATACACTGTCATGGTAATTTTCTTGTCCTGCAAAATGTTCTGGAGCTGGTTATCGAGAAGGGGGCAAGTCTGGCTGAGCCCGGTGAGTTTACCAAGAGGGCCTTTTTTAATGGCCGGATTGATCTGACCAAGGCCGAGGCTGTTATTGATGTTCTCTCAGCCAAGACCCGTAAGGGAGTAGATGTGGCTCAGGAGCAGCTGGCAGGTTCCCTCTATCGTCGTATCGAGCCGATCCGTAACGCCCTGGTCCATATGCGTGCCCTCTTTGAGGTGGCTATTGATTTCCCTGATCAATCCCATGACATTGTTGACTATGAGCAGATAGATCTGCAGCTGAAGACAGAGGTGATTGCCCCTGTTAAGGAACTCTTGGCTGGGGTGGATAGGGGCCGGATATATCGTCAGGGGATTTCCATGGTTATCGCCGGTCGACCCAATGTCGGCAAGTCCAGTCTGCTTAATGCGGTTCTCCAAGAGGAGCGGGCCCTGGTTACCTCCATTGCCGGCACCACCAGAGACTCCATTGAAGAGATGGTGGATATCCTCGGGATGCCTGTTCGTATTGTCGATACGGCAGGAATACGCCGGCAGGCGGGAGAGGTGGAGGCCCTGGGCATTCAGCGGGCCAAGGATCTGATTAATAGTGCCGACCTCGTCCTCTTCATGGTCGATGGTTCTCGGCAGCTTGATCAGTCTGATCTTGAACTCTATGAAGACATTGCTCATAAGCCGATGATTGCCGTGATCAATAAGCTGGATCTTCTGGCCGAGGATGGCACTGCAGCTGCGGCTCTGCTTGACTTTGTCCCTGCATCTGTCCCCCGCCTGGCCATTTCAGCGAGGGAAGGTGAGGGGCTAGAGGCACTTAAGCAGGCAATTTTTACCGTGGTAACTGGTAGTGATACCCCTTGGGACGAAGAGGGCTGTGCCCCTAACCTGCGTCATAAAAAATCACTGGAGGCAACTCTCATTGCTGCCGAGCGCATGGTCGACGATCTGGCTCAGGGCATGGGGAGTTCCGACCTCCTCTCCATTGATATGCAGGAGTGTCTTGACCAGCTGGGCGACATCATCGGCATCACCACCACCGACGATGTCTTTGACGTCATCTTCTCTGAATTCTGTCTTGGCAAATAAGGCAGCTATCAGAGAACTACAGCTGTCAGCTATCAGCTGTCAGAAAAAAGATGCTAGATACGAGATACGAGAAAAAACTTAACAGCAAAAAGAGCTTAAAAATAAGGTTATTACCGCACTCGCCATTTCGCTCCGCTTTACTGCTGTTTTTATCTCTTTCTAGAATCTCGTATCCGTCCTTGCAGTTGCTTTTTCTTATAGCTGTCAGCTCCCAACTGATAGCTTTTTCCCTCTGTGTTCTCCCCTTCCTCTGTGGTTAACTGTTTTTTCTGATAGCTGATAGCTGATAGCTGATAGCTGATAGCTGACAGCTGACAGCTGACAGCTTTCTCCTACTCCATCATTTCCACTATTTCCGTCATTAAAGCATCTGCCCCCGCCCCAATCTGGTCAACCCGGGCATCGAGCATATAGCAGGGGGTGCTTACCACCAGGTTCTTTCTATCTATTACGATCTGACCATGATCCGTTGTTTGGGTCGAGGCTCCCATCTTCTCGGCATTTTGGTGCGAGATAGGATCTTGGCCGAGGGTTATCTCTACTCCGGAGATGAGTCTGGCCAGAAGCATGGGGGCAATGCAGAGGGCACCGATGGGCTTTTTTGCCTGGTGCATGTCGATAATTGCCTTTTTCACCTCGGGGTTAACCTGACAGTTCACTCCTGCACTAAAATAGTCCGAGAGGTTTTTGGCGGCGCCAAAGCCTCCGGGGATGATGAGGGCGTCGTAGTCTTCCGCCTTGAACTGGTTAAGATCACTGATCTTGCCCCGGGCAATGCGGGCAGACTCCACCAATACATTTCTGCTCTCGCCCGTCTCCTCACCATTCAGATGATTGATCACATGGAGCTGATCTATATCGGGGGCAAAACAGTGGTAGTCACAGCCATGGCTGTGAATGGCCCAGAGGCTCATGGTTGCCTCGTGGATCTCAGAGCCATCAAGGTGACCACATCCAGAGAGAATTACTGCAATTTTGTGTTTTTTCATTATCGTTCCTCTTGTTGATTAAGTGGGGAAGTGAGACTTTTTAGCTCTTGCTCGTTATCTTTCTCGTATTCGGTAATGACTCCAACTTATTGATAGTGTTTTATGTTCAGATAATGCCCGATGACTTTGTCATGCAGCTCCACCGATTTTGAGAACGACAGCGACTTCCGTCCCAGCCGTGCCAGGTGCTGCCTCAGATTCAGGTTATGCCGCTCAATTCGCTGCGTATATCGCTTGCTGATTACGTGCAGCTTTCCCTTCAGGCGGGATTCATACAGCGGCCAGCCATCCGTCATCCATATCACCACGTCAAAGGGTGACAGCAGGCTCATAAGACGCCCCAGCGTCGCCATAGTGCGTTCACCGAATACGTGCGCAACAACCGTCTTCCGGAGACTGTCATACGCGTAAAACAGCCAGCGCTGGCGCGATTTAGCCCCGACATAGCCCCACTGTTCGTCCATTTCCGCGCAGACGATGACGTCACTGCCCGGCTGTATGCGCGAGGTTACCGACTGCGGCCTGAGTTTTTTAAGTGACGTAAAATCGTGTTGAGGCCAACGCCCATAATGCGGGCTGTTGCCCGGCATCCAACGCCATTCATGGCCATATCAATGATTTTCTGGTGCGTACCGGGTTGAGAAGCGGTGTAAGTGAACTGCAGTTGCCATGTTTTACGGCAGTGAGAGCAGAGATAGCGCTGATGTCCGGCGGTGCTTTTGCCGTTACGCACCACCCCGTCAGTAGCTGAACAGGAGGGACAGCTGATAGAAACAGAAGCCACTGGAGCACCTCAAAAACACCATCATACACTAAATCAGTAAGTTGGCAGCATCACCCTCGTATTCTTCTATAATAGAGAGAAATGAACCGTCCCACAAATGATATGCTCTCTCTTTTAAATTTTTATGAGTCCCTAAGGAAAATGCCATGAACCTTCTTGATATCCTTCACTCAGAACTCAACCCTGTCCCGGTCAGTCAGGAAATTGTACCTTTAATAGAGGCCGGTGGCCGGGTTGTCTCTGAAGATATTCGGGCCCGGATTCCCCTGCCTAGCTATGATCAGTCCAGTCGGGATGGTTTTGCTCTTGCCTCTCTTTCGGAAATGGGCGCTAGCTATCGACTCCTGGAGTTTGAGGCCTTTGCTGGCAATAGCGAGACGATTTCGCTTCGGGCCGGAGAGGCCTGTGCGGTGATGACCGGTGGCCTGATACCTCTTGGTGCCTCCCGAGTGGTGCCTAAGGAGCACTGTGCTCCCATGGCTGATACTCTTCAGCTTGATCTGGCGGCCATGGGCCTGCCTCCCTTTATCCAGAGGGTGGGGGAGGAGGTCGGCCTGCATGAGATAATTATTAAGAGGGGAGAACTTGTCCAGGCCGAAGATCTGGGGCTCTTGGCCAGCACCGGTAATGGGCAGATTCCTGTTTACAGGCGACCAAGGGTGGGCTTTTTTGCCACCGGCACCGAATTGCTTGAGTTGGGGCAGGCACCTGTCGCTGGTATGAAGTTTGCCTCAAATCATTATATGCTTGCCGAACTCTGCAGTCTCTATGGCAGTGAGGGGCACAATATGGGAAGGGTGTCCGACAGGGGGGAGGTACTTACCAAGCTCTTCTCGGAGATAGTCGAGGGGGATCTTGATCTGGTCATAAGTACCGGCGGTATGGGGCCCGGTCGTTATGATCTGCTTGAGGAGAGCTTTGTTGCAGCCGGTGGCAGACTGGTGGTGAACTCTCTGCCCATGCTGCCCGGTAGATCAACCTTGGTCGGCTGGCTTGGTACGACCCTCTTCTATGGCCTCCCCGGTACCCCTCGGGCAATTCGTCCCCTCTTCACCGAGCTCATCTCCCGTTCCCTGCTTGCCATGCAGGGGCTGCTGGAAAATGCTCCCGTGCAGATAGAGGCTCGTCTTATTCGGGACTGTCGCCTGCGCAGGGCAGATGTTCCCAGTCTACAGGGAGGCAAGCTCTCCTATCAAGATGGGCGGGTCTGGGTTGAGAGGGTGGCTAGGACGGGTTCTCCCGATTGTTTTATGTTGGTGCCTGCTGGTTCTGATTGTCTTGAGGCTAATAGCTCTGTTCGGGTCCACCTGACAAGGTCACCATTTTCTCGTTAGAAGATAATGGAGGTCGTAAAATCAAGTAAGCGTAGGTAGTTGCCCTTTTTTTGAGCATTGGGTAGAATCAGGTCATGCCCTTCAGTCATGGGCAGGAAGCTGGACTAAGGATCTAAAAAAAGAGAATTTATCTTTTAGGGCGTGACATTCTATCCTGAATCTGGGCAGGATAGTAGGTGCAGAGGCCTTGCCGGTCATGGTCGATGAAGAGCTGATTTTTTTACAGATTTCAGGGGAGATGAGGATTTAACAAGATGAAAAAGATATATATAAGTGCCGATATAGAGGGTATTTGCGGGGTGACTGATTGGGGCGAAACAGAACTTGGCTCAGCCACCCATGAGGAGTTTCGCAGGCAGATGACCTGTGAAGTGGCCGCCGCCTGTGAGGGTGCCATAGAGGCCGGGGTAGAGGAGATACTGGTGCAGGATGCCCACGACAGTGCCCGTAATATCCTGGCCGCAGATCTGCCGCCGAAGGTGCAGCTGATCCGGGGTTGGGCGGGGCATCCCTACTGCATGTTACAGAGTCTTGACTCTTCCTATGATGCCGTCCTCTTTATTGGTTATCACTGCGCAGGGGGTCGGGTTGGTAATCCTCTGGCCCATACCATGACCAATGATAAGGCTTATTGGCTCAAGTTAAATGGAGAGTTTGTTTCTGAATTTTATCTTAATAGCCTCATTGCCTGCCGGGAGAATGTGCCGGTGCTCTTTCTCTCAGGCGATGCCGAGGTCTGTGCCGAGGCCAACCAACTCTCCTCCTCCATCGCGACCCTGGCCAGCAAAGAGGGTATGGGGGCCTCCACCATCAACCGTCATCCCTCTGAGATCTGTGCAGAGACCAGAAGGTTGGTTGCCGAGGTCCTGAAGAGGGGGGCGCCAGGGAGCCTGACCATGCCCCAGACCTTTACGCTGGAGATTTGCTATAGCGGCCATGCCCTTGCCTATAGGAACTCCTTCTATCCCGGGGCGACTCTGGTGGATGGTAATCGGCTCCTCTTTGCCACCCAGGACTATTTTGAGGTGCTGCGTTTTATCCATTTTGTTCTGTAGTCGTTTATTTTTATAAGTTGCCACCCATGTTTGAATATAAAAGGAGTTAGTATGCGACAGATCGTTTCTCTACTATTGTTAGTCTCTGGTATCATGGAAGTGTTTACCAGTGTGGTTCTCTATATTGTTCCGGCCGGGCGGGTTGCCTATTGGTCTGGTTATCGTTTTTTATGGCTCAGCAAGGAGCAGTGGGGGGATATGCATATTACCCTCGGTGTCCTCTTTCTATTGGCCGCGGTTCTTCATTGCTTTGTTAATATCCGATCGATTGTCAACTACTTCCGTAATAAGGCCAGAAAGTTCAGCTTCTTCAACACTAAGTTCCTGATCGCCCTGATTCTCTCCCTCTATGTTGCCATCGGCACCCTCTATCGTCTTACTCCCATGAATTACGTTTTGACCTGGGGGGAAGAGTTTAGTCAGACGGCTAACCAGAAGTACGGTGAACCACCCTATGGACATGCCGAAATGTCGTCGCTTACCATGTTCTGCAAGAGGATGAATCTGGACCTTGACAGGGCCAGTGAACTGCTGACAGCGAACGGCATTCAGTTTGCCGGTCCAGCCACTCCCATCAGTGAAATTGCCGTGGAAAATGGTAGAATCCCTCAGGACATATATCAGATTATTCGCTCAGCTAAGGCCCAACCGAAGGTTCGCCAGAATGGTCAGGGCCAGATCTCAGCTAAGGTGACCCCCATCTTCCCGGACCTGCCCCCCGCAGGTTTTGGCAATATGACCATTGGCTCCATCTGTCAGCAGTATGAGGTCCTCCCGAGCCACCTCTTGGCCGAGCTACAGAATCGAGGTCTCCTTATCGATGAGATGGATACAGTAAAAGAGGTTGGGGTAAAGAACAACACCAGCCCCATGACCGTCTTTGAACTGATCCACGAGGTGTTGGTCCCACCGGCCCCCGCTACTAAGATTTAGTCTGTGTAGTAAAGGATATTAACCACAGAGGGCACAGAGACATTTTAGGTGAACTGCTTAAAAACAAAACCTTAATTCAGCTAAAAAGCTCTGTGCCCTTTAATCAATGGTCAGCCGTAGAGACGTCGATTTATCGCGTCTCCGATACACCCCAGCGTCAACCTGTTACATCTGCTGTAAAGTAAAAGATATTAACCACTGGCAACCGAGATAGAAGAAAGATGCTAGATACGAGATACGAGAAAAAATTTAACAACGAGAAAAGCTTAAAAATAAGGCTGTTACCGCAGTTCTTTCTGGTATCCGCCGCTTCGCTGCTAGCATCTCATATCTAGTCTCTGCCTTTCTGCCCTTTCTTTTACCCTTTAAATTTTAAAAATGAGTGTTCTCCAGGCAGTGGTTAGTTGCCCTTGCAGTTGTTCTTTCTTACAGCTGTCAGCTCCCAACTCACAGCTTGCTGCTATTTCTGTTGCAAGCTAATAAGGAACTCCGTTTGAACCATTTTCGTCCAAGAGGTAGAGAATTTCCACCTTATAGGCATATTCGATTTCGTCCCGACTCCTTGGCCTCCTGTAGTTTTTTCCCAGCCCTTTTTAAGGTAGTCTCGAAGAGCTCTTCTTCCGCTCTATATATGGCGATACCAGCGCTAATGGTAATGTGAAATTTTTCATTGCGTTCATCAAAAACTAAACAGTCTGTTTCTGTTCTTATTATTTCAGTAATTTGTATTATCTCTTTTTCATTGTTGAAAAAACCAATAAGAAGAAACTCTTCACCACCAAAACGAATACTAAAATCATTTGGCCGGGTATTTTCTATAATAATATTGGCTAATCTCTTTAAGACACGATCGCCACAGCTACGCCCATAGTTAGCGTTAATTTTTTTAAAGTGGTCAATATCCAAGTCTATTACTGCCAAAAGCTTTTCGTTATCCTGGTGCAGTTTTGTTAAGATAGTTGGTAAAATCTCTTTGAGGAATCGTTTTGTATAAAGGTTTGTAAGAGTATCCTTTATTGCAAGTTCACCAATTTGTCGTAGAAAATAATTTATAACAAAGATTGCAATGACAACAAAAACAATAAAACAGGCACTAAATATTACCGAGGTTTTAAAAACGATCCAAAAAATATTTTCCTGCATATCATCAAGATAGAGGCCTGTCCCCAGAACCCAGTCCCATGGGGTGAAATAGGTCACATAAGAAATTTTAGGACTCTCCTCGGGTATATTGGGCTTAGGCCAGTAGTATGAGACCCAACCGCCACCATTTTTAGCTGTGCTAATAAACTCTTTAAAAAAATATTTTCCCTTGAAGTCGGTCCAGTTGATGAGGTTAAGACCAACTCTATTCGGTGTATATGGTTGCATCAAAAGCACTCCTTCTCCACTGTTTACCCAGAGATAACCATTTGCTCCATATGTGGCTCCATTTAAGGTATTTAATGCTCTTGCCTTTGCCTGCGAAGAGGTCAGATTTCCATCTGCACTCAGTTGATAAAAATGTTGAACAACTCCCAGACCAACCTCAGTAATATGTTTAGATTGGTCTTTTTTTTCTTTTTCTAAATTTGTTGAAAGAGAGTAATGAAAAAACAAAAGAAAGGCAGTTAGTCCAAGACCAATAAGAATAATAAATGCCAGAAGTTTCTTCTGAATCGGAGACCTGATTGTTAGGGATGCTGAGTTATTCATGGCTATACTCTCGCTTAATCTTGAGGTGTGGAGACGATAGTAGCTCTTTTCTAGGTGTCCTTTATTGTAGGAGAAAAAACAGATGTTGGGAATATTTTTATAATTTTTTTTTAAGCTGTTAAGGAAAACAGGCCTAGATTAGGATATATATGTTACTTATTAAGGGGATGGCAGGAATCTGCTGGTGATGCTAAAACGTGGAGAGGATCAGTCGTATAACATCCAGTCATTCAGATTTGTCTGGCAAAGACAGTTTGCTTTCATCACAATGGGAATTTTTCTAAACAACAGATTGGCATCACGGCCTGGAAAATGGAGTGGTGCTGGCGCAACAAAAGACTTAGGATAAATAAGGCGAGATTGCCCCCTGTTCCCACAGTTGCAGTTGTGCCAGTTGATCTTATTTTGGGACATTATATTCGCCCCCTGAGTATCTGCTAAGCCATAAGCGTCAACGAGGCAATAAAGGTATGGGCAAAGGGCAAACGGGAAAAGAGGTCGTCTACCTGTATAAAGCCTGAAAACCCGAGGAGACGAGCAATATACAGATGTATAAAGCCTTAAACACCGAAGAAAGAGACAATATACAAATGTATAAAGCCTGAAACACCGAAGAAACAGACAATATATAAATGTATAAAGCCTGAAACACCGAAGAAACAGACAATATACAAATGTATAAAGCCTGAAAACCTGAGTTGACGGACAATATACGGATCTACACAGGCCAAAACCTTGAGGAGATGGCCAATATACATCCATACGAAGGCTCAAAACTTGGGTAAATGGCTTATCTGCGAGCGTAGACAGTCTTTTTTATAGGGCAAGATCAACATCCCTGATTTGCACTTACTGACAGCTCGCCATTTCGCTCGCCACTCGTTCGCCGCTACGCTGCTGATGCTACTCGTTGTCACTCACTGCTACTTCACTGCTGTTTTTCCTGCTCTTTCTAGTATCTGTCCTTGTCCTTTAAATTAAAAAAAATCAGTGTTCTCCAGGCAGTGGTTAAGCGCAGTTGCCCTTGCTTTTGTCCTTTCTGATAGCTGTTGGCTGACAGCTCCCAACTCGCCATTCCGCTCGCCACTCGTTCGCCGCTACGCTGCTGACGCCACTCGTTGTCACTCAATGCTACTTCACTGCTATAGCTTCTTCCTATCGCTTTCCCGTCCCTGTCCTTGCCTGTGCCCTTTAACGTTAAAGTGTCCTTCTCTGTGTTCTCCCACCCTCTGTGGTGAACTGTTTTTTGTAGTTTTTGTAGTTTCTGGCCTATAATAGATTCTGCTTCTTGATCTACCCCATACATCAATAAAAATTGGAGGAGAGCACCATGCTAACCAGAGAGGATGTCCGCAGCCTGTTTGAACATTTGAAGTCTGACCCGGATCAGTTCTTTGCCCATGTCGCAACTGATGTGCAGTGGACGGTGATGGGAACCCACCCCCTGGCCGGAATCTATCAGAGCAAGGAGGACTTTCTCGACCACACCTTTAAACGCTTGGCCAAAATCCTCAAAGAGGGCGCTCTATTGGAGATAGTGGATCTCTTTATCGACGGTTCCACGGCCATCGTCGAGATGCGCTCTATCTCCACCGCCAATAACGGCAAACCCTTTGATAACAGATATTGCTGGATCGTTACCTTCAGCGGCGATCTCATCACAGCCGTCAAGGCCTACCTCGATTCGGCCCTTGTCCAGCAACTCGTCAGCGAAAATGAATAGGGGCATTTAAAAATCAACCACTGGAACCGAGGAAGAAAAAAGATGCTAGATGCTAGATACGAGATATGAGAAAAAACTTAACAGCGAAAAAAGATTAAAAATAAGGCTGTTACCGCATTTCTTTCTAGTGTCTAGCACTTCGTATCCGCCCTTGCCCTTGCTCTTCCTGGCACCTCCTAACTAATAGCTTCTCCCCACTTGTTCTCACCCTCCTCGGAAAGAGACTTTCTGCCCAAAAAATTTTCCCGGAAGCAATGTCCTGTCAATTCTTAGGTAAGACCTTGAAAAGGTGTACAGAGCTACTCCTCCTCTTGGCAAGGGGAGGCTGGGTGGGGTTTGTCTTTTTTGCTGCATTTTAGCCAAAAAAATTCTCAGTGTTCTTCAAACAGTGGCCAATCGCTTTGCTTTTTCTAGTATCCGCCATTCCGCTGTGCTCCACTGCTAGCATCTAGCATCTAGCATCTAGTATCTCGCATCTGCTTTTACATCTTCTCTTTTCCTGAATAAGTATTGTAGTATCTTCTGGGGCTGTGGTAAAATGCCTTGGATATTCGTACGCTTACCAGATTGTGGTATCTGCCTCTTGCTGTGAGCTGGCTGGAAGTAGGATGTAGGATGGGCAGCAGCGAAGCGAAGCGGCGAAGGGAAGCGAAGCGGAGCGTGCCCATCAATGTTGATGGGTGAGGAATTGGCTCATGTGAAGATTTTCAGTTTTTGGATGATGCTGGAGTAATACAATAAGTGAGGCTTTTCGGAGTTATCCAGGCCTTTATAATAACTTGTTGTGTGTGATTACAAATATCATCATATATAGATTTGCATTATTGATAATCAGATGATCCATTTTAAGGAAATGCCAAAATGATAAAAAATAATAGTTTAACAATTTTGCACCTATCAGATCTACAGTTCGGAAAGAATCATAGATTTTTCCAATCAAATATTTCAGAAGAAAACTTCAATTTCAGTACACTTCAAGCAAGATTACAAACTGATCTTAAAATAGTAAAAAGTAAATATGATCTTGAACCAGACCTTATAGTTATCACTGGTGACCTAGTTGAATACGGTCAACAGTCTGAATTTGATCAAGCCAAAGTTTTCTTCAATGAGTTAGCTTCATTTTTGAATGTTCATATATCAAATGTATTAATTGTTCCAGGCAACCACGATATTAATAGAAAGGCATGTGAAGCATATTTTGCAGAATGTGAGGCTGACGAAAAAAAGCCTACTTTGCCTTATAAACCCAAATGGAGACATTTTAAAAATTTTTATAATAGCTTTTACTCAGATATTTCCAGAAAGTTTGATTTAGAAACTCCATTTGGGTGCACTGAATATCCTGAGTTGAAAGTAGCAGTTGCAAACCTTAATTCAACGGTTCAAGAAAGCCATCAAGAGAAAGATCATTATGGTTTGATTGGAGAGAATCAAGCTCAAAAAATTGCAGAGCAACTAGCGAAAAGAAAAGATGAAGGTTGGTTTAATATTGCAGCTGTTCACCATAATGTTGTTCGCGGTGCAATAGAAGATGATGACAATTTACGAGATTCAGAAATGTTACAGAGGGTTATTGGTGATCACATAGATCTAATATTACACGGGCATACACACCGTGGAAAAATGCATTGGTGGTCCCCGCAGCTTCCAGTAATTGGAACGGGTAGTGCTTCTGTTGAAAAAAGTGCAAGACCAGATGAAGTGCCAAATCAATATCAATTACTAAAATTTACAGGGCTTGGTTTTACACGATATTGTCGTGCTTTTGCTCCGGATGAAGCGAAATGGATTCCTGATTCTAGAGTCAACGATGATGGTGTTGAAGAACATGAAATAAATTTTAGAAATGTGCACGCTGCATTTCCAGAATCACTAGAACAAAAAACAAATACACAAAATTCAAATAATATAGATACGCTACCAAAAGAATTAGATGGTAGTAGCGATCAAATACCCAAAATATTTAGCCCAACATTTAAATTTCCGTTCACCCACTATTGTGATTTACCACCTGTCGTAGATGTTTGGGTTGGAAGAGATAAACAATTAACTTCAGTTTTATCAACAAAAAGTGGTGTTGTTGCAATTACAGGCATAGGGGGACAAGGGAAATCTGCACTCGCTGCTAAGTGCCTTGAACAATGGAAGCTGAATCACCCAAAATCATTTTGGGATTGGCGTGATTGTCGTGAAGAGGGCGATAGATTCCACACACAATTGTTAGGGCAAATTGAGAGGATTACAGATGGCGCTGTTGGAGGTGAAGAGTTGGCCGGTGCTCCAACGATCGATTTGGTTAAATATTTGTTCGAAATAATAGGTGATCGTGATTGTTTGTTTGTTTTTGACAATGTTGACCAATATGTCAATGTAAACGAAAATTCCTTTGTTTCTGGTGTTTCGACTTTCGTGAATGAGTCGTTAAGAGGAAAGCATAATTGCTTGATTCTTATTACTTGTAGACCACGAATAACATACCCCAACATCCGATTTTTCGAAATCTATCTAGACGGGTTATTGTTTGAAGATACAATCGACTTGTTTAATAAACGTGGGGTTGATATCAAAAAAACTGGAATGCTTAATACTCTGAATGAGGTTTACACTTTAACTGAAGGTCATCCTCTATGGCTTAACTTACTAGCAATACAAATATCAAGAGATGAAAAAAGTAGTGAGAATATTTTAGAAGAGTTGAGGAACGGTGAGGCAGATAATAGGGCAAGGTCTATGTTACGACCTATTTGGAAAGGATTAAATGTTAACCAACAACAAGTTTTGCGTTGTATGGCAGAAATCCCAAGGCCAATGGACTCTGTCCAAATTCATAATTGCATAAGTGGTAAAATAAAAACATTTAACAGATTTAAGAGAGCGTTCAAGACCATAAAAGCATTAAGTCTGGTTGTTAAATGCGAGTCCGATGACGGCAACAACAAATATGATTTGCATCCTTTAGTTCGTAGTTTTATCAAAACTGAGTACGCTACAACCAAAGAGAGATTGCCTTACATTGATCCGATAGTTTGCTATTTAAGGCAGCTAATTATGGGTTCATCGGCAAAAATTAGCACTGAGACTTCTTTTGATAAGCTGAGAATGTGGTCCGAAAAAGCTGAACTAGAAATAGAATCAGGGCTTATGGCGGATGCTGTTGAGTCATTAGGTTATGTGGCAAATAGATTGTTAGCAATGGGTTATTCTGAGGAATTGTTCCGTGTAGGTAAACGAATAATTGATGATTTTATCATTAACCCTTCTCATTATAATGAGATAAAAGAATTTGATGAGTTATTTCAAGTCATCATTGAAGCTCTAATTGAATTTGGTCACGAAGCTGATGCGCGTCGTTTCCTAAAAAACTACGAAGATTTTGTTGAGGAAGGGACCGCACTGTTTATAGGTTTTTGTAGTCTCATGACATGGGTTGAGTGGCATCTTTATAACTATGACGAAGCTATTTATTGGGGAGAACGTGGTAGGTACTTAAAGAAACAATCTTCAATTGACACTTCCTGCGACTGTAGCCATAACCTTGCATTAGCATTACGAGACTCAGGTCGCTATGCGGAAGCAATGGAATATTTTTTAATGGGTAATTCACTTGAATCTTTATTTTATGCTGATGCTGAATCAGAAAGAGATGGTTCTTTCTGGGGGAATATTGGACGCTGCTTGATGCTTCAAGGTGATTACATAAATGCTATTCAATGTCTTAAAAAATCTGCAGAATCACTAGGTAATGACCAAGGTGCAAACGGGATAAAAAATCAAGGATATGCTGCAAAGTGGATCGCACAATGCCTAGAAGAATGTTCAATCCTTGATGATGCGTACATTTTTTATCGTAAAGCAAAGAGCATATGGGATCAAAGAGCACCTATACTTTCTCATGAAATTAACGTTAAGTTGAAAGATTTGGAACAATCTAAAAGACTTAACGAAGTGCTTAAACTAGGGGAGAAAGATATAATCAGGCGGTGTTCTGTTTGGCTAAAAAGCGATCCAGTCCCTAAATCAGGGAAGAGGGTGCACACAACCAACCATTCCACCGGACTCGTTGAAGCTCGCCGCAGAGCTTGTCGTTAGCTCCCACACCTCTCCTCCTCTTCTCCGAGTGGACTGGGAGGGGGAATGTGAAAAATGGCTCACAGAACCAACGCCCCTAGTGTCAGTTTGATTTCTCCCCTAATCTTGCCCTATACTATGGGTTCAAACTCGTGCCACCCCCAAACCTCAACCAGAGACTATCATGTATTGGCTTCTCACCAAATATCTGCTTACCGCGGCGATTGTTGTCCTGGTCTCGGAGGTGGCAAAGCGTAGCGACAGGTACTTCTCTTCCGGGTCTTGCAATCGCCTTTGTAGTTGCAGTGGCTTTTGTATTTTCTAGCATCCGCCATTCCGCAGTGCTTCACTGCTGTTTTTCCTGCTCTTTCTAGTATCTAGTATCTCGTATCCGTCCTTGTCCTTTAAATTAAAAATGTTCTCCTCCGTGTTCTCTGTGCCCTCTGTGGTTAGCGGCTCTTGCTCTTATCTCTTTTAGCCTGTCTATCGGCCAAAAAAAATCCCCTCCTCTTGCGAGGAGAGGGTCGTTACCTCTTTTTCTGTCCTTGCAGTCGCCCTTGTAGTAGTAGTGGCTTTTGCATTTTCTCGCATCTAACATCCGCCATTCCACTGCTGCTTTTTTGCCCTTTCTGACAGCTCCTAACTGAGAGCTTTCAGCTGCTTTTCTATTTCTTACAACAGCAGCATTGCGGACGCATATCCTCTTTCTTAATCCCGGCAACCATTACCGGAGCCTTCATGGCATCGCGACGGAAGGGTTCGCCCAGCTCCTGATTGACCAGTACCTCAATAAAGGTGGTCTTGCCCTCTTCCATTTGAACCCTTACGGCCTCTTTGAGCTGAGCTGTTAGATCGTCCGTGCAGGTAGCCTGAACGCCTATCAGGCCGCAGGCCTGGGCGATTTTTGCATAGGAGACATTGGGATCGAGCTCGGTGCCGACAAAGTTATCGGAATACCAGAGGGTGGTGTTTCGTTTTTCTGCGCCCCACTGGTAGTTACGAAAGATGATCATGGTGATTGGTGGCCAGTCCTTTCGACCGCAGGAGACCATCTCGTTCATGGAGATACCAAAGGCACCGTCGCCTGCCATGCCGATTACCGGAACATCCGGTTGGGCAATTTTAGCCCCGCAGATTGCCGGAAAGCCGTATCCACAGGGACCGAACATACCGGGGGCCAGATATTTTCTGCCCTCTTCGAAGGTCGGATAGGCATTACCAATGGCACAGTTATTACCGATATCAGAGGAGATGATGGCATTCTCTGGAATAACGGATTTCATCGCATTCCAGGCCTCACGGGGAGACATCTTATCTGGCTCACGATCACGGGCTCGTTTATTCCAACTGGTACCAGGATCATCCTCTTCGTGGACCAGGTTGGCCAGCTCTACGCTCCATTCTGCCTTGGTCTTGCCGATGTTTGCCTTGCGTATTTCACGGTCTGTGTCGCCTGCTGTGGCTGTGAGTCGGTTAAGAATTCCCCGGGCAACCTTTTTAGCATCACCGATGATACCAACTTTTACCGCCTTGGTCAGACCGATACGATCTGGGTTTATATCAACTTGGATGATTGCCGCATTCTGTGGCCAGTAGTCAATCCCGTATCCCGGCAGGGTAGAAAAAGGGTTGAGTCGGGTACCAAGGGCCAGGACAACGTCGGCTTGGGCAATGAGTTCCATTCCTGCCTTTGAGCCGTTGTAACCAAGGGGGCCTGCGGCCAGTGGATGGCTGCCGGGGAAGGCGTCGTTATGCTGATAACCACAGCAGACTGGGGCGTCCAGACGTTCGGCCAGCTCTATGGTATCTTTTATGGCCCCGCCCAGGATAACACCGGCGCCGTTGAGGATGACGGGGAACTTTGCCTTAGAGAGAAGTTCTGCCGCCTTCTCCAGGGCCTTTTCTCCACCGGCGGGTCGTTCAAAATCAACGATGGCGGGGAGTTCAATTTCAATTACCTGGGTCCAGTAGTCACGGGGGATGTTGATCTGGGCCGGGGCAGAGGCCCGTTTGGCCTGCATGATTACCCGGTTGAGTACCTCGGCCATGCGCCGTGGGTCTCGGACCTCCTCTTGATAGGCGACCATATCTTTAAATACAGCCATCTGTTCAACTTCCTGAAAACCACCCTGGCCCATGGTTGCGTTTGCTGCCTGGGGGGTGACTAAGAGGAGTGGGGTGTGGTTCCAATAGGCTGTTTTGACGGGGGTGATAAAGTTGGTAATACCAGGACCGTTCTGGGCTACCATCATTGACATCTTGCCGGAGGCTCGGGTGTAACCATCGGCCATCATTCCGGCGTTACCCTCGTGGGCACAGTCCCAGAAGGTGATACCTGCTTTGGGGAAGAGATCAGAGATAGGCATCATGGCAGAACCAATGATACCGAAAGCATGTTCAATGCCATGCATTTGAAGGACTGTGATAAAGGCCTCTTCCGTGGTCATTTTCATTTTAGTCATTGCTGCACCTCAATAATTTAATCATGCCCTAAACCTATAGGGCGGTTGTACCTACGTATCAGGCAGGCTACTAAAGCTGCAATCGGGTAAACTGATCCTCCTAAGGATAACTTGGTAGTGGGCTGCCAAGACAGGTTGAGGTTAAAAGCTTAGGGGTTACAAAAAAACTGCTATCTGTGCATTGTAGTGAGTAAAGACGGCATTGGCAATGTCAGGGAGAGGATTAGTAGACGGTGGGGGTGGGGGGCTTGCTTGCAGCTGAGTTATTTCAGGCTCTTGCCCAGAGGTAAGTTTTTTTGGTCTGGGGAGCGGCCCATCTCGGTCGTTCTGCTTTTTAATATTGAGTGATGGAGGAAGAGGTAAGATCTATTGACAGACGGGGGAGGTTTAGGATCTTATGTGCTCTTCGGGGCAATGCCATCTGCAGGCTGACCTGCTCTTCAACGCACGATAAAGGACCACTATGAATTTCAGGAAGATCGTTCAGGGCTTTTTCTTCTCTATCACCCTTCTCGCCGGTATTCGATTTATTTTCTATATTTCAGCGCTTAAACAGGGTCTGGATGCAGGACTAAAGCCCGGCCTAATTGAGGGATTCCTGCCCATAAGCGCCCTCATGGGCCTGAAGCAGTTGCTGGTGACGGGTGAGTGGGATATGATCCATCCCGCTGGTCTGACAATTTTCTTAATGGCAATTATAATGAGTGCTGTCTTTAAGAAGAGTTTTTGTAGCCATGTCTGCCCTCTCGGTTTTGTTTCGGAGACAGTCTCTCGCTTGAGCAGGAAAATCAAATTAAAGAGATGGCAGTTCGCTATATTGGCCAGTATTAAGTATCTGATCCTGGCCTTCTTCTCCTATGGGATACTGGTGCAGATGAATCCTGGCGCCATCGCCTCCTTTCTGCATAGCCCATTTAATATCGTGGCCGATGCCAGGATGCTGCACTTCTTTACATCCCCTTCCCGTACCACCCTGATAGTCTTGGCAATCGTTCTCTTTTGCACCCTTTTGCTCAGAAATGTCTGGTGTCGACTGCTCTGTCCCTATGGAGCTCTTCTCGGTTTAGTTTCAACCCTCTCCCCCTTTCGGGTGAGGAGATCGCCCCAAAACTGCACCGGCTGTGGCGCCTGCAGCGCTGCCTGTCCAAATGATATAGAGGTGGAGAAGAGGGGCACTGTCTATAGTCCGGAGTGTATGGGCTGCTATGAATGTGTCAAAGCTAAAACTCAAGCGGACTGTCTGAGCGTCCCCCTGCCTCATTATGATAAGCTACCTCTCTTGATAGCAGGGGTCGTTCTCGGAGTCTTTCTCTTGGCCTATTTTGGCGGTTATTGGGATTCGTCGGTTACCAATGCCGTTTATGGCAAGATTCTCTTGCCTTAGACCCTTTAGTCGGCGAGATAGTATTCCACCGTGGAGACAACCCGTATCTTTTTGATATGAGGGTTGTTTCTGTCGCGGGCACCGATACTGAACTGTCCTTGAGATGCTCGTTTGATCTTACCCAGTCGACTCTCGGAATCGCTGGCAAATTTTTCTGCCACCTCTCGAGCCTTTTTGGTGGCCTCTTCGATCATCTCCGGTTTCACCTCGTTCAGGCGGTTAAAGATATACTCGGTCTGTCCCTGATAGTTGGCACTGGTGAAGACAATTCCCTGTTTACCAAGGCGACCAAGAGCGCTTTTTATCTCTCTTACTGCCTTGATGTTATGGGAGTAAACGGTCACCGTCTGCTTGGCTGTATAGCGAAATTCAGGCAACTTATTGCCCCCATACTGCTGGGCATATTTATCGACAATGGAGGGGCTGGAGAAGGAGATCTCTTCGTTTTTGATGGCAAATTGGAGGAGGAAGTCCTCTATCTTTTTATTGTTTTTTTCCACCGCCTCGTAGAGTTTGCTCAGGTCGTTGCCGGTGACGGAAAACTCGATGGGCCAGATCACGGTGTCGGCCTGATATTCCCGTTCGGACAGGCCCTTGACCCGTACGGTTCGGTCGAACTGCTTATACTCTATGGCCGCATTGGCCAGCAGGTATCCAAGGCTGGTAAGGCCTATTATCAGACAGATGCCCAAAAAATTGAAAGAGGGTGATGGTCTTGTGTTCATGTGAAATCCTTGAGGTTGATAAAAGTATTTAAATTTCCAATTTAGCTAAGAGGCAAGATGCCATGTCTGGTCCTAACTCACCTATTTTAAAATGTTTTTTATGGGTAGAGGATCGAGGAGATCCGCCTCTCCCTTCAGGGCATTGAGCAGGGAGAATGAGTGGAATCTGGCCAGATCGGCCAGGCCTATTTTTGCTTCGACAATGATACCCTCGGCTAGCAGTCGTGCCCTGCAGGTTCCCGCCAGCAGGGGACTGTCTGGGGTAAGCCATCGCTTACCGTCAAAAAAGACAATATTGGCAATGGAGGTGTCGCCGATGAGGCCATCCACAACTATCAGGATATCGTCGCACTGCCCTTTCTGGCTCACCAGCTCATTTATGGCCTGTCGGTCGGTGAACTTGAAGGGATAGTGAATTGTCTCCACCTCAACGATCTTTAAGCTCTCTATCCTTCGTGCCTGATAGGGGGAAAATTCGTAGCGGTAGTTCGTCTGGTCATAGAGAAAGCGGAGCTTATGGAGGCCCTTGGAAAACTTGCGGGGGATATGGATAATCTCTGCCAGCGTAAACGGTGACTCTGCCTGGTAGTAGCTGTGGAAGGTAGCGTCTAGCCTCTTTTGATGATAGTTAAGATGAAGCGCTTCACCATCCACAACCTGTACTGTCTCAACAAGTGGGAACATAGACCTTATCCACCATTTCATTGTATTCGTTTTTTGGGAGGCTGTTGGCGGTAATACCGCCACCGCTACGAAATTGTAGTCCACCCTCGCCTCTCTCGATGAAGCGAATATTGACGGCGCTGTTGATATTTTCTCCATCAAAGATACCAAAGACACCGGTGAAGTAGCCGCGATCCTGCCCCTCTGCCTGGCCGATGATCTCCAACGTCTTCTGTTTCGGGGCCCCGCTGATGGAACCGGCGGGGAGGAGGGTGGCAATGATTCTGCCAATACCTGTCTGCCAGTCGGGGCCGAGATTTCCCTCTATCTCTGAGCTTACCTGCAGGAGGTTTTTCTTAATACTCTTAATGGTGCTGATAAAGCGGAATCTGTTCACCGATATATCTCTTGCTACCATGGCCAGGTCGTTACGGATCAGGTCAACAATGGTGTTATGCTCCCACTCCTCTTTTTGGTCGGCCAGGATTATTGCCTCGGCCCCCTCTATGTCGGCATCAATGGTGCCCTTCATGGGGTAGGAGTATATGCTGTTTTGAGCCGTTTTGATAAAACATTCCGGGGAGAAGAGGATGAATTGGTCTTTGAAGTAGAGCTTGTACTCTGCCTGGGCGAAGTTGAAAATCTCTTTCAGAGAAAAATTTGTCGCAATTTCGGTGGGGAAGGTGAGGTTGAGCAGATAGCTGTTGCCGGCCAGGATATTTTCTTCAACGATTTTAAATCGTTCCTGGTAGGTCTGGTAGTTCATGGGGGCAATATCGAGGCGAAGATTTTTCTCTGTTGTCTCCGGCGTGAAATTTTTTTCCGTGCCTACCTGGTAAAAGACCCCCTGCTCTGCGGTCTTGCTAAGGGGGAGGATGATCGGCTTTTGTAGTTCGAAATCGAGCAGAAAGAGGAAGGGGGTTCCGGCCTTGCCGTAGCTATTAGCCTGTTTGATAAACTCTTGCATAGTTATGTCAGCTTAATGAAGTTTTCAAGTATTTTAAGGCCATGCTCTGTGATGTGGGATTCCGGATGAAATTGAATGCCCCAGATGGGTAGGTCTGTGACCCTGATGGCCATGATTACGCCTCGGGCGGAGAGGGCTGTTACGACAAGTCTTGCCGGTATGGTTTTTGGATCGACCAGCCAGGAGTGGTAGAGCCCCACGCGAAATTCTCTCGGTAGTCCGGAAAAGAGGGAGTCGTCTCTGAGGACTTGCATGGGCACGGCCTGACCATGAACCACGGGCAGCTGTTGGCTGAGATCGGCCCCGAAAAACTGGGCGATGGCCTGGTGACCTAGACAAATCCCTAAGATCGGCTTTGTCCTGTGGTAGCGCTGCAGCACTTCGAAGAGTTTTGGGAAGTCTTTGGGCAGTTCCGGGCCGGGTGAGATGATAATCCCGTCGTATTTGTCCAGTTCTTCGATATCCAACTCATGGGTGTTGATAACCCGGAACTGAACTTCCGTCATGCCTCTCAGATAGTCGACGATATTATAGGTAAAGGAGTCGTTGTTATCGAGTAGGACTATTTTGCGCTTGGCCATCTGTTGATTATTGGAAAAACTGGGTTAATAGGTTGTGTTTACCGAAAATGATCCCACTATACACCCTCGCCCCTGTACTGCCTATTGGAATTTATTATGCCTCTTGCCAGCTATCAGTAGCAGTGAAGCATAGTGAAGTGGCGAAAAGCAAAAAGCAAAAAAAAGTTAACCACAGAGGAAGAAGAGTACACAGAGGAAAATATTTTAGGTGAACTGCTTAAAAAAACAAAAACTTAATTTAGTTAAAAAACTCCTTGCCCTTGTATTTTTAAAGAGCTGGTAATGTGCAATTGTATTGTCTAATCAATGGAATAGATCTTCCTCTTGGCGAGGGTAGGTGTGCTGCCCTCTGTGCAGAAAAAGACATTAACCACAGAGCTCACAGAGTTCACAGAGGACAGGGGAAGAAGGTCGTTTTAGGTGAACTGCCTAAAAGATCAGGACTTAATTTAGTGTTGGGCCCCTGATGATTTCCTAGACATCCGGTTTAAGATGTAAGCCATCCTTCTGTTGCACATCTTTTTTTCCTATAGTTCTTTAATTTATGCCCTCTGTGTCCTCCCCTCCTCTGTGGTTAACCGTAGTTGCAGTTGTCCTTGCCCTTGCTCTTTCTTACAGCTTATAGCTGACAGCTAACAACTCGCCATTCCACTCCGCTTCACTGTTGTAATTGCAGTGGTTTTGGCATTTTCTAGTATCTAGAATCTCGTATCCGCCATTCCGCTTGTCACTCGTTTGACGCCACTCGTTGTCACTCACTGCTACTCGCTGCTGCTTCACTGCTGTTTTTGTCTTTCTTTTTGTTGTATGATCGTGGTCGATGAAAGATGAGGCTTTTTGGTTATCTGCAGGCATTAAGCGGATATTTAACGGTGATAAATAGGAAGGAGAGGTTGTTATGAGTATGCAGGAAGATTTTAGGGCAGGTTTGAAGGTGGCAATGAAGGCACGGCAGAAGGACAAGGTGGGCGCGATTCGTATCCTCATCGGTGAATTCCAACGCCAGCCGGAGAAGGAGCTCAGCGATGATCAGGTCATTGCCATTATAAAAAAACTTATCAAGTCAGAGCGGGAGTTGCTTGCCGCCGCCGGTGAAGAGAGCTCCGGATTTCTCGTTGAGATGGAGGCCTTCCTGCCCCGTCAGGCCACCGAGGAAGAGGTGCGTGAGTGGGTCGGGGCAAACATAGATTTCGCAGCCTTTGCTAATAAGATGCAGGCTATGAAGCCGATCATGAATCACTTTGGTAGCAGTGTTGATGGTAATATGGTTAAGAAGGTGCTTCTGTCACTTTAGGGTGTCTCGCAGTCGGGGCTGAGCTGAGCTTTATCGAAAAGGACAATTTTTACAAACCATTCTGTAGAAATTTTTTGACCTGAAGCTGGCTAAGAATTCTCGGGTCTGAGCGCCCTTTCTTTTGGTGGTCTTCCCTTCAGTAAAAAAAAATTAACCATCATTTTTGCAAAGTTGTTTTATGTCTGCTTATTTACAATTCATCCGTCATAATATGGCGGGTCTGGGCTTTGGTTTTCTGGCAGTCTTTTTTGGAAACTTCGGTCAGTCTTTTTTTCTTGCCTGGTTTGGTAGTGATATTCAGCAGACCCTTGGCCTCTCGGCGGGCGATTATGGTTTAGCCTACTCGCTGGCTACCCTCGGCAGTGCCCTGAGTCTCCTCTGGCTCGGTGGACTGATCGACCGGGTCAGTGTGGCAAAGTATGTTGCTGGCATTACCATCGGTCTTGCTGCGTCTGCCATTTTTATGAGTCAGGTGAGTGGGGTTGTTGGCCTGGTCTGTGGCTTTTATGGTCTACGGCTCTGTGGCCAAGGGCTTTTGCCCCATACCGGTCAGACCATTATGGTGAAGCATTTTAGTAAGAGTCGGGGTAAGGCCCTGGGTATTGCCATCAGCGGTGTGCCCGTGGGTGAGGTGATCTTGCCTGTTTTTGTGGTTTGGCTCATATCCCAATACGGTTGGCAGGATTCATGGCTCTTTATCGGCTGTGCAATCCCCCTTCTCTTTCTTCCCGCCGCTCTCACCCTCCTCTCCCGGATGAAGGCTGTACCGGATGAGAAAAGTAGTGAGGCATCTGCTACGACGCGAGTCCTGGCGGATGAGGAGGAGGTGGTCTCCGTGGGTCGCAGGGAGATGCTTGCCGATGGTCGATTTTGGTGTCTGCTCCCGGCAATTCTGGCCCCGCCCTATGTTATCACTGGGATTTTTATTCATCAGGGGGCCCTGCTTGAGGCTAAATCCTGGAGTGCCAGTTGGTTTGCCACCTGTTTTATCTTCTACGGCATTACCCATTGGCTTGGTTCTCTTCTGGCTGGTGGTCTGGTTGATAGATTCAGCGCTAAACGTCTGATCTGTTTCTATCTCCTGCCAATGTTGGTGGGATTCACCCTGCTCATGCTCTTTAGTGGCCGTTACATTGCCCCTCTCTTTATGATCTGTCTCGGTGTCTCCATGGGCGCCAGCGGGCCGATTATCGGTTCCCTCTGGGCGGAACTCTATGGCACCATCTATATGGGTTCGATTCGCTCACTTATTACTGCCATTGTCGTCTTTTCCAGTTCTCTTTCTCCTGTCATGTTTGGCTTTTGGCTTGATGGTGGTGGCAGTATGCAGGGTATTATTCGCCTGATCTGTCTGGGCTTTGTCCTTGCCATCCTCCTTGCCAGTTATGGCTCCTTCCTATCGCTAAAAAAGTCAGGGAACCGCGAAAAGTAGTCTTTTTTGCAAATCTTTGCCTTGCATGAAAAATTTTATCCTCGAAGCTAAGCGTAGACTCCGATATTATTCCGGTCTGTGGTAAAATTTTTCATGCGCCCCTTATTGAAAGATCTGAATTTTTCAAGATCCTTATCAGTTTAACCCAGTAACGTTGAGGTTCCTATGCAAGAGCTACTCCGAAAACGAAGAAGCACCCGTCTCTTTCAAGATCGTCCCGTCGAGGCGGAGAAGATCGATCTCCTCATAGAGGCGGCCCTGCGCTCGCCCTCTTCCATGGGCCGGATGCCGTGGCACTTTATTGTGGTAACCGAAGCTGAGACCTTGACGGCGCTGGCCGGGGTGAAGTCGCATGGGGCCCGTTTTCTTGGCGGAGCTCCCCTGGCCATTGCCGTGGTTGCCGATCCCGATCTCTGTGATGTTTGGATAGAGGACTGCTCCATTGCCAGCCTTATTCTTCACCTTACTGCCACCGAGTTGGGCTTGGGCAGCTGTTGGGCCCAGATCCGTTCCCGCATGGATGAGCAGTCGGTGGATGCCGAGGAAAATGTTGCCAGGATTCTCGCCCTTCCAGATGGTTTCAGAACCCTTGCCATCATAGGCATAGGCTATGGCGCAGAGGAGAAGGAGGGACATCCTCAGGATTCGCTCAACTACGACAGGGTACACTCTCAGAGATATGGGGCAGGCCAGTAATGGTGGAGTTGACCGCAGAGCAGAGGCGGATCATAGAGCATAAGGGCGGTCATGCCCGGGTTCGGGCCGTTGCCGGTTCGGGTAAGACCACTACCATGGTGGAACGGGTAGCAGTCCTGCTTGCCCGTGGGGTAGATCCCTCCCATATCATGATCCTGATGTTTAACCGATCGGCGCGTGATGCCTTTGCCGCCTCCCTGAAAAAACGTCTCCGGAAAACGGGGTATCGGGGCCCGGAGGTGCGAACCTTCCATGCCCTGGGGCTGCGTTTGGTGGAGAGCTTTGTACGTCGGGGCGCCCTGCCGGCCCATCGCCTTGTCACCGAGGAGGGGCTGCGGGAAAATCTGGCCCGCCGGGTTGGGCAGAGTCTGGTTGGTCAAGGGGAGGCTTGGAGTCTGCGGGACGATCTGGAGGATTTTCTTACCTTTATAGATCTGGTCAAGGCCAAGCTGGCCTCGCCTGCCCAAGTTGCCCGGGAGATAGGGCTACCGGAAAAATTTGCCAGCTTTATAGAGGGTTATAGTCTCTTTGAGGATCTTCGTCTCAAGGAGAAGATTCGTTTCTACAGTGAGCTTATCAATGAACCTGTTCTGGCCATGGAGGAGGATGCAGAGCTACGGGCCTGGGTTGAGAATCGGGTGGAGCATATTATTGTCGATGAGTATCAGGATATCAGCAATTGCCAGCAAGGCCTTCTAAAAATGGTTGCCGGTAGCCGGGCTCAGGTAATGGTGGTGGGTGATGCCGATCAGTGTATCTATGAGTGGCGCGGGGCTAAGCCGGAGTATATCAGTACCCTCTTTGCCGAGGACTTTCCTGCGCCCCGAGACTATACCCTCTCCTTCTCTTTTCGTTATGGTCATCAGCTGTCGCTTGCGGCAAATCATCTGATTGCCCATAATATTGATAAGAGCCGAACTCTCTGTCGTTCCCATCCACTGAACGTTAACACTCAGATCTTTACTGCTGAGCTGGTGGCGGGCGAGAGGCATCCGCTGGTGGGGATTGTTCGTGACTGGCAGGACTCAGGCCGATCCCGCGCAGAGATAGCCGTTCTGGTCCGGCTCTACGGCATGTCCGTTCCCGTTGAACTTGCCCTGTTGGAGGCGGGTATCCCCTATCAACTGCAGGGTGGACGTACTGTTTTTCGCTGCCCGGAAATTCTGGCCCTGATCGGTTATCTCCGCTTCTGTGATGGTAGTATAGTTGAAATTTCTGGTCAAGAGCGTAAGGCCCTTGTTCAGGAGATGTTGGTTCAGCCTCATTTGGGTCTGAAAAAGGGGCAGATGGAGCATCTGCTTGTCTCTATAACGGCCTCTCCTCTGGCCGCTCCTGCCCTTATTCTCGGCCTTGTTAACGAAGCCATGCCAGCTTATCAGCGCAAGAGACTGGCGCGTCTGTCCGACTGTTGGCAGTGGCTTGTGGCGGAGCCCGGGGAGGCACGGGCCGATAAGGTTCTGAAGAGGTTAGTGGCAAGGCTTGATCTCTACGCATTCTACCGTGATTTCGCCAGTCGTCAGGTCAGTGGAGAGAACCGGATCCAGATCTGCCGTTCTCTCATTGCCTTTGCCGAAGAACGGGCAAGGGGGGTAGCTGACTTTCTTCTTGAATTTGATCGGCTTAAAAAGAGTGATGGTGCCGGGGCAGATCCCCTCTTGATCACCTCAATTCATCGGGCCAAGGGCTGCGAGTGGCCCCTGGTGATTCTGCCGGGCCTTGAGGAGGGTAGCTTTCCCTTTCGCCGTCAGCAAAAGGAGTCGCCATCGTTTACGGAGGTGGATGATGAGCGCAGGCTCTTCTATGTGGGGATGACCCGGGCCATTGAGAGGCTCTATCTTCTGCACCCGAGGGATTTTTTTCTGCAGGAGGCCATGGTCGCTGGTCGTGCCGGTCATTCCCTGGCCGATGATCCTCTTGCAAGTTGCTTTTTATACGAGGCAAATTTAGGCATCAGTCGTCGGGTGGGGGAGGCCATCGCTCGTAATGAAGATGTGGGCCATATAGAGGCGGTGGATGCTGATATGGCAAATGCCTATCTGCAGTTACAGGCGGGGGATCATGGTCAGGTAGTTACCCGACAGCAGGTCAAAAAATTGCCTGTGGCGGCGGTTGCACAACCTGTCACTGGTGGCCATAGGCGCCTTAGTTCAGCTGAGGTCAGAGAGGGTATGGAGGTGGTTCACGATCGCTTTGGTCGTGGCCAAATATCTGCCGTGATCGACAGGGGACAGGGAAAGGTACGGGTCGCCTTTGAGGAGGAGGGGGAGATGATCCTGCTTCTCTCCTATGCTAAGCTCTATCTGCGCAGGTAGTTGGGAGCTTTGTCTACGACCTTGGCGCGGCAGAGGAGTTTACTTGTCCTGACCTAATGATTTAACTGTAAAAAAATTTAAGTAAGTCCTGTTCTTATGATAAAATAAATTAATTATTTATGACTTAGGGCATGGTAGTGTTTTTTTGTAAAAAAATCATTTTTTGGTGTGAACAAATTCGGATCCATAGGGGCATGTATGAAGAGATATTTTTTTTCTGTAATTTCTGTGTGCTTCTTGGTGGTATGGGCGATCCCTGCTCTTGCCTCGGATCTTCAGCTAACGCCCGCGGAGCAGTCATGGCTCAGGGCGCATCCGGATATTCGATTGGGTGTTGATCCGGATTATGCCCCCTTTGAGAGCATTGAAGGGGGAGTTTATGTTGGTCTTGCTGCAGATTATGTCAGCCTCGTCTCTAAAAAGCTTGGTCTTTCCCTGGTGCCTGTGCCTGACCTTACCTGGAAAGAGGTTATGGCTCTGGCCGAGCAGGGTGAGCTTGATCTCTTTCCAGCCGTGGTGCAGACGCCTGAACGTAATGAGCTCTGGCTTTTTGCCAAACCACATATGGCCTATTCAACGGTGATTTTTACCCGTGATGACTACTGGAATGTTTTTGGTTTGGCTGATTTTGCAGGGAAAAAGGTTGCTGTCGTCCGAGGCTATGCAATTCTTGATTTTATTCGAAGTGCTCATCCTCATCTTGATATTGTTCTGGTCGATTCCGTTGATATGGGTTTGCGGCAGTTGGAAGCTGGAAGGGTTAGTGCATTTGTTAATGATATTGCTACAGGTGTCTCTGCCATTCAAAAAATGAATTTGAAAAATTTAAAAATTGCCGCCTATACCGATTTAAAGGATAAGGGGTTGGGCTTTGCCGTGCGTAAGGATTGGCCTGAATTGGTGGCGATGATAGATAAGGTCCTTGCCAGTATCACTCCCGAAGAGCATGCTGCCATCCATAATAGATGGATCAAGGTAGAGAGCTTTTCGCCATGGCAACACTGGGCCAGGTGGTTGTTTATTGGCCTGGCAATGGTGGCTGTTTCTCTTCTCGCATTCACTGGCTGGATCTATCTGCTTCGTAAACAGGTGGCGAGCCGTACGACCAAGTTACAGGCAAGTGAGGCTTGGACTGTGGCTATTCTTGATACGGCCTCAAATCCGATCATTACAATAGATGAGGATGAAACAGTTCTCTCTTTTAACCTTGGTGCAGAGCGGAGTTTTGCCTACAGTGCTGAGGAGATCATTGGCCAGAAGGTGAAAATTTTGCTCCCTGATCTCTATGAAAAATATGAGGACGAGTTTGCAACCAGTTTTTTCGCTAAGGATGACGCGCATCTCATTGATATGGATCGTGAAATTGATGCCAGGAGAAAGAATGGAACAATCTTCCCCATTCATCTCTCCGTGGGCGAGATGATTGTTAGCGGCAAAAGAATGTTTGTCATTATTCTGGTGGATCTTTCTGTGCAGAAACAGCGAAATCTAGAGCTTGAGTTAGCCCGTGATGCGGCAGAGGCCGCCATGGAGGCTAAGGCGATTTTTCTTGCCAATATGAGTCATGAGATTCGTACCCCGATGAATGCCATCCTTGGATTTCTTGCCATTGTTTTGGAAAGTTCCTCTTTGCCTGCGGATTTACGTAAGCATATAGTGACGGCGCATGGTTCCGCAGAAAGCCTTTTGGTAATCATTAATGATGTCCTTGATGTCAGTAAGTTTGATAGTGGGAGGATGGAGCTTGTTTTTTCTGTTTTTCATCTTCCCCGTACCATTGGCAAAGCCCTACAAACCCTTTATATGCCTGCTCAGGAAAAAGAACTTAATATTCACCTTAACTACGATGAAGATTTACCATACTGTTTTCTGGGTGATTCTGTCCGGTTGCGACAGGTGATTATTAATCTTGTTGCCAATGCGATTAAGTTTACTGAAGAGGGGAGTATTACCATAGAGGTTAAAGGTACCTCTGGGGAAGATGACCTCCTTCTCTTTACTGTAGTCGATACGGGTATTGGTATAAGGCCTGAACAGGTGGCACGGATTTTTGAGCCTTTTACCCAGGCCGATGACTCTTCTACACGTAATATTGGTGGTACAGGACTTGGCCTGGCTATCTGTAAAGAGATTGTTGACTTGATGGGTGGTCGCATCTGGGTGGAAAGTGAAAAGGGGAAAGGATCAAGTTTTAATTTTATGGTTCCTTTACCACGAGCTGAATGTATTAAAGACTGTCCCAAGGCGGGCAGACCTGCAGAGACAGGTGATGACTGTCCCAAGCTGGCTGAACTTTCAGAAAGAGCTGAGCCTGTCTCAAGAAAAATATTTCGCATACTGTTGGCCGAGGATATGAAAGATAACGCTGAGTTAGCTCAGTTTCGATTGGAGCAACAGGGACATATCGTTACCCATGTTTGGAATGGTTTAGAGGCGGTGGAGGCATTCCAGCGAGATGAATTCGATCTTATTTTTATGGACGTGCAGATGCCCGTGTTGGATGGGCACAGTGCCACCCGTCAAATCCGGAAAATCGAGAGGGGGGCTGGTGGCTATATTCCGATCTTTGCCTTGACTGCCAGTGTCATGAGGGAGGATCGGGAGAAGTGTATAGCTGCTGGTATGGATGTCATTATTGGCAAGCCGATAGACTTTCAATTTCTTTTTGCTAAAATGGAAGAGATTGTCTCCGAGGGGGTTGGCGTCGTGCAGAGGGGATGGATCGATTTTTCTCCGGTAATGGCCGTGGCGGCTGTGGAGCAGGGCCTGCTCACCTGGGCCAATTCTGTGGTCTATGCAGGGACATTGATTGATTTTTCCGAGGCTCATTTGGGTGACGCCAGCACTCTGCAGCAGCTGTTTCAGCAGAACGATATTAGAGGTATGCAGTGTCTTATCCACACCCTAAAAGGTGTTGCGGAAAATTTGGCCCTGTCTGATCTGGTTAAAATTATAAGTGACGTTGATTCTTCTCTGTTGATGGATGACAGGGAGCGAACCACTCTTCTCCTGTTGGATTTAAAAGAGGCGTTGAAAAATGTGGTGGTGGCAACGGGACAACTGGCTCTTGCCGGGGAGGGTGCTGTTCAACCAGTCAAGAAGGAAGACCTTAAAAAGATAGGTGATCTGTTGGCTGAGTTGCTCGTTCAGTTGGAAGAGGATAATCCTGCCGTTGTTGAACCGCTAGTGGCAGAACTTTCTCAGTATCTTTCTCAGAATGATCTCCTGCTTTTGCAAAAAAATATTGATGATTTCGAGTTTGTCCGTGCCAAATTACAGGTTAGAAAACTTGCCGATATGTTGGCCATTAAATTGGAGGTTTAGGGGTGGAAAAATATCGGATTTTGCTGGTGGATGATGAGCCAAATAACCTGAAGCTCTTGCGGGAAATATTGGGAGGAGTCTACGATCTCAAATTTGCCACAAATGGAAAAAATGCCCTACTTGCGGCAGAAAAACATCAACCTCATCTCATTCTACTTGATGTTATGATGCCCGGAATGGATGGTTATGAAGTTTGTCGTCGGCTCAAGGCTGATCCTCTTACGGCAAAAATACCGGTAATTTTTGCCACAGCCAGGACTAAGGTGGAGGATGAAAAACATGGATTTGATGTCGGTGGAGTGGATTATCTTACCAAGCCCCTTTCTGCGCCGATTGTTTTGCGCCGAGTGGCGACGCACCTCTCTCTTGTTCGAGTAGATGAATTGGATTCTCTAGCCCGGGCGGCTATTCGAATGCTTGGTGAGGCTGGGCACTATAACGATACTGATACAGGCGAGCATATTTGGCAAATGGCAGCCTATTCCAGGGCCATTGCTGTGGCGGCAGGATGGTCAATCGAGAGGGCAAATAAAATTGAGCTTGCAGCCCCCATGCATGACATGGGTAAGGTGGGGATTCCCGATAATATTCTTAAGGCCCCCAGAAAGTTAGAGCCGGAGGAGTGGCAGGTAATTATGACTCATTGTCAAATAGGATATGATATTCTCGTTATGTCCGATAATCCTATTTTTCAGTTAGCGGCAGAGATTGCTCTGGGGCATCATGAAAAGTGGGACGGAACTGGTTACCCCCTGCAGCGTTCTGGAGAAGATATACCGGAATCGGCTCGTATTGTTGCCATAGCGGATATTTTTGATGCCCTTACCATGAAGAGACCCTATAAAGAGGCATGGTCTGTGGAGGATGCCTTTCTGGAAATTGAACAGCTCTCCGGTTCTCAGCTTGAGCCAAGACTTGTGGAGAGATTTCTTTCAATAGAGGAGGAAATTCGGGCAATAAAGATAAAATGGGATGGTGTTTGATCTCTCTTGTCTAGGTGAGGAACAGAGCCGTTTAAAAAAACTTAAACGGCTCTGTTGGCTATCAGCCTGGAGGCCACTGCAGATCTCGTCCACCCAGAATATGCATATGGATATGGAATACAGTCTGTCCGGCCTGGATGCCGTTGTTGAGGACGGTGCGAAAACCGTCGCCAATGCCCTGTTCCTTGGCCAGTTGGGCGCCGACCCGCATCATCTTGCCAATCAGCTGTTCATCTTCTGCCGCAAGGTCTGCAGGGCCAGTGATATGTTTTTTTGGGACAACCAAAAAGTGTTTTGGTGCCTGGGGGGCAATATCCCAGAAGGCGAAAACATCATCGTCTTCATAGAGTTTCTTTACGGGGATTTCTCCGCCAATAATCTTACAGAACAGGCAGTCACTCATAACATCTCCACTTATTTTCATTCAAATAAACCATTCAGCCCTATTTCCCGTAGCTAAAGGTTAGTGCTTTATTTTTACAGCCAATTTTGACACTACCACCATTTTTCAGTTGGCCAAAGAGAATCTCGTCACTGAGGACATCGCCAATTTCGGTAAGGATAAGTCTCTGCAGGGGTCTGGCTCCAAATTCTGGACTATAGCCCTTGCTGGCAAGATACTTTTTGGCGCCAGCAGTCAGGCTGATGGAGACATTTTTATCGGCCAGTTGAGCGCTGATTTCGGTGAGGAGCTTACCCACCACCTTCTCAGCGGATTTAATGCTGAGCTGATCAAAGGCAATGATGGCATCCAGGCGGTTGCGAAATTCAGGGGCGAAGAGCTTTTTGATGGCCCCCTTGCCCTTGGTTGTCTTGTCCTGGACAAATCCTATGGGGGTCGTGGTCATCTCCCGGGCCCCGGCATTACTGGTCATGATCAGGATAACATTGCGAAAATCCGCCCTGCGTCCTGAGTTGTCGGTCAGAGTTGCATGATCCATCACCTGAAGGAGGATGGAAAAAATATCGGGATGGGCCTTCTCAATCTCATCGAGGAGGAGGACACAGTGTGGATGCTTGCGAATGGCTTCGGTAAGTTGACCTCCCTGATCAAAACCGACATAACCGGGGGGGGCTCCTATGAGCCTGGCCACGGCATGTTTTTCCATATACTCACTCATATCAAATCGCTCGAAGTGTATTCCAAGCTGTTTGGCAAGCTGACGAGCAACCTCTGTTTTACCAACGCCTGTGGGGCCGGAGAAAACAAAGCTTCCCGTTGGTGAGAGTGGATTGCCAAGTCCGGCCCGGGATCTCTTCACTGCCGTGGTCAGGGCCTTAATGGCATTGTCTTGACCGTAGACAACCGAGCGCAGACTGTTATCCAGATGGCGTAGTTGGTTTGCCTCCGATGCCGATGTCTGTTTGGCAGGAATTCTGGCAATTTCCGAGACAACTTCCTCCACGTCCTTAACCCGCACTATTGCCTTTTTTCGTCCTGCCAGGCGAAAACGTGAGCCTATCTCATCCATGACATCAATAGCCTTGTCGGGAAGGAACCGCTCGTTGATATAGCGATCGGCAAGCTCAGCCATGGCCAGGATAGATTCATCTGAATATTTGATATTATGGTGCTTTTCGTATTGTGACTTCACTCCCTGCAGGATGAGTTGGGTGTCGGCTACAGAGGGTTCTGGCAGATCTATTTTTTGAAACCGTCTGGAGAGGGCCCGGTCTTTTTCGATATGGGATTTATACTCTTCATAGGTAGTGGAGCCAATACAGCGGAGCACACCTTCCTGCAGGGCGGGTTTGAGCAGATTCGAGGCATCCATTGATCCTTCACTGGTGGAGCCTGCCCCGACGATGGTATGGATTTCATCGATAAAGAGGATGGCATTCTCCTCCTCCTTTATCTCAGAGATAACGGCTTTAAGCCTCTTTTCGAAATCGCCGCGATACTTTGTCCCGGCCACCAGAGACCCCATGTCGAGCAGGTAGATATCTGTGTCGTGGAGCAGTTCAGGGAACTTTGTCTTGCGTCCGTCCCTGCGGGCCAGGCTGTCTTCAAAGATATGCCGGGCCAAGCCCTCAACTATGGCAGTTTTGCCGACCCCCGGTTCACCTACGAGTAGGGGGTTGTTCTTCTTGCGTCGACAGAGGACCTGCATGATTCGTTTCAGTTCAGATTCGCGACCGATAAGGGGGTCTATCAGCCCCTTTGCAGCGTTGACTGTGAGGTTTGTCGTGTACTTTTCCAGGGCGCTTTCCCCCGGAGTCTCTTCCGGGGTCTTTGCCGGTGCGTTCAGTGACTCTTGCTGGTTATCGCTTGGTATATCGTGGGCGATAAAGCTGACAACTGCCATGCGGTTAAGGCCAAGGCTGGTGAGGAAGTAGACGGCGTGAGAGTCTTTTTCGCCAAAGATTGCCACCAGTATATCACCTGCATCGGCCTCTTTTTTGCCACAGCTCTTTACGTGGTTGAGGGCTCGTTGCAGGACTCGGTTAAAGGCAACGGTCTGTACCGCCTCTTCTTCGGTGCTGGAGGAAATTTTCGGTACCCTCGTTTCGAAGAACTTATCAAGTTTTTCCCGAAGGGTATCAATCGAGGCTCCACATTCTTTGATAATATAGCAGGCAAGATCATCGGCTAGCAGTCCATAGAGCATATGCTCTATGGTGACAAATTGGTGCTTTCTTTTCTTGGCTTCTTGGAGGGCCCTAACCAGTGATTGTTCTAATGTTTTACTTATCATAATCCCTCGTAGGTTGTGCTGATTATAGGATATTTATCTTTATTCTTTTTCTAGGGAGCAGCGTAGGGGAAATTCGTTCTGTTCTGCCAGTTGATGGACTATGGCAACCTTTGTCTCTGCTATTTCATGGGTATAGAGCCCAGCAACACCTACTTCACTGCTGTGCACGGTAAGCATTATCTCTTCAGCGACTGCCTCTGTTTTACTAAAGATCTGCATTAAAATAGCAACAACAAAATCCATGGAGGTGTAGTCATCGTTATGGATGAGTACCCTGTACATTGGTGGTTCTCGTGTTTCAATATCGTCTATAGTTGCGCTGTCGCTTTGTTGTTTGTCTTCAGTCATTGTGATGCGTCGTGTTAAGAAAAAATTGAAAAAGGTTATCGGTTAAGATTTCCTTGCCAGCTACCTGTTTTTATTATAAGGACGGTGTTTCAAATTGCACTGCTGTGCATCTAAATATATTATATCTTATAATTTCTGTATCTTATATTTTTTTGTTACGGAGGATGGCAATTGTCAGTTCCTCAAGTAAAAGTTGCTGTGGCAAAAAAGAGCTTTTTACCCGATACTCGGCACCATGAACAAGAATGAGCAGGTTCTTGAGGCTGTTTGGGGAGTATTCAGCTGCCCTCTTAAAATTATTATAGACGGCAAAGGGGTGTCCTTTGATCAGTTCTGCCCATTCATCGTTTTCTTTAAGGCTGGGCAGGTAACTGTTTTGGAACTGTTGGGCGGGCATTTGCTGCCAGGGAACTCTATGCTTTAACTGTACCCCCCTTATCAACAGGAGTCTGCGGTAGAAGTTCCTCAGTGTTGCCAGGACAGCAAGACTATGGATGTTATTGCTTAAAATCCGTTTAAGGATGATAAGGCTCTTAGCCGCCTGGCCGCTGGAGAGGGCCTCGGTGAACTCAAAGAGGGCATCTTCGCGAGTTTGGCTTGTCAGTTCCCGCACATCATCGATGCTGATCTTAGGCCTATCCCCTGCATAGAGGGCGAGCTTTTCCGCTTCATTGATAACGGCTACGGGATGGCAGCCCACCCGGTCGATAAAGAGTCTTACCGCATCTGCCGCCATCTTTTTTTGGAAGAGTCCCAGGGTTTTATTCAGCTGTTCCTGGACCACCGCCAGTTGATCCTTCTGGGCGGCAGAGTTGCTGCCACTTGCCACCGAGCAGTCAATGGTGGTCGCACTTTTCTTGCAGTAAGAGAAGAAGCGTTGCCGTTTATCAACGGTTTCGGCGGTGAGTATGAGGATGTTGCCGGCGGGGAGGCCGCGATCAAAGGCTTGGATATAGGAGTCAACCAGATCCGTGGGCGAGGAAGTCTGCTCCTCGGGGGCAGTGGCCATGATCTGGTCGGCCCAGGAGATATCTTCGTCAGGCTTATCAAAGCCAAAGAATTTTTTCCAGTGGGTTTTTCCTATTTCACTGAAGACCTGATCGCCCTTCAGTGATTGGGCGCTGAGACCACCCAGCTTTGCCATGTCGGTCAGATAGCGGAGGACGGCATCAAGTCGGCCGTTGCGCATGGCGCGGGCGGCCTTTTTCCAGATTTTTTCGATAATGGTCTTGCTCTGGAAGATACGGCTCTCGCTGACCCGGTATATCTGTAGGCCGGGAAGAAGACTGTAGCTGAGCAGGCGGGACAGGGTTTGGCCTGCATCCTCCGTGGCCCCATCTATCTTGTGGATGGTCCCCTTCCTCTCCATCAATCCCTTCTGCAGGGCATCTGCTGCCTCTTGACAGAGGTACCGTTCGCCGTAAAAGAGAAAGAGTGAAGACTCTGTTATCTGGCCCTTGCCGATTTCCTGGAGGAACTGGGTGCGTTTTATATCTGCCATGGCCTACTATCTATAAAAACATCTTGTATGCGGGATTGTCTGTCTCTTCTTTAAAGCGGTAGCCCAGTATATCTAATCTCTCCAATAGCTCATCGTCATCCCGGCAGGAGTTAAAGCCAACAAGTACCCGGCTATAATTTCCACCCTGCATGCGGTAGTGGAAGAGGGAGATGGAGAGTGCGCCACGGGTGGCGTCGAGAAAACGGACAAGGGCTCCGGGTGTTTCAGGAAACCAGAAACGAAAGAGTCTCTCCTCTTGGACGCTTGCCGGTTTGCCACCCACCATATAGCGGATATGGTTTTTGGCAAGATCGTTATCGGTCAGATCGATATTTTCATAACCGGCTGCCGTGAGCTGTTGGCTGAACTCTTGTCGTTCTTTTGCCTGTTCTATGGAGATACCGACAAAGATATGTGCCTTTTCTGGAGAGATATGGCGATAGTTGAATTCGGTGATATTTCGTTTTTCAACTATCCTCTGGCAGAATGTTTTCAGGCTTCCCGCCTCTTCAGGCATGGTTACCGCAAAAAGTGCCTCCTGCTCCTCCCCGATCAGGGTGCGCTCGGCAACGTAACGCAGGCGCTCAAAGTTCATATTGGCTCCGGAATTAATGGCAATAAGAGTCTTGTCCTTGCAGCCTGTCTCCCGGATATATTTTAAGAGACCGGCCATGCCAAGGCCGCCTGCAGGTTCGACAATGGAGCGGGTCGCCTGGTAGATGGCCTTGATACCACTGCAGAGTTCGTCGCTGCTGATTTCGATGATCTCATCTACATACTCCTGGCAGAGGGCAAAGGTTTGCTCTCCAACCTTCCGTACGGCAACGCCATCGGCAAAGATACCAACGGTGGAGAGTTCCACCCGTTTACCCGCCTTAAGGGAGCAGTGCATGGCATTGCTATCGGTCGGCTCTACCCCGATTATCCTGATCTCAGGACGGAGATTTTTCATATAGGCGGCAATGCCGGCAATGAGTCCGCCCCCACCCACGGGAATAAAAATTGCGTCAATTTTTCCGGGATTTTGGCGAAGAATTTCATCGGCAATAGTGCCTTGACCGGCAATGACCAACTCATCGTCAAAGGGGGGGATATAGTATCTACCTGTCTCCGCCATGATCTGTTCGGTGTGGGTGGCTGCCTCGGAGTAGTTGTCGCCGTGGAGGATAACCTGGCCGCCCATACGGCGAACTGCATCTACCTTGATCTTAGGGGTGGTGGTGGGCATAACGATCAGGGCTGAGATGCCGAGTTTCTTGGCAGAATAGGCCACGCCTTGGGCATGATTTCCCGCCGAGGCGGTAATAACCCCCCGTGCTCGCTCCTCTTCGCTCAGATGGGCAATTTTATTGTAAGCGCCGCGTATTTTAAAGGAGAATACCGGTTGTTGATCTTCTCTTTTTAGAAGGATTTTGTTTCCGAGTTGGTGGGAGAGTTGTACTGCCTGTTCAAGTGGTGTCTCCACCGCTGCCTCATAGACCCGGGAGGTGAGGATGTCACGAATTATTTTTTTCATATGGTCAGCTTTGCAATTTTTTTAAGTTGTGGAAAGGGTCATTTTACAGTGCCTGTGAGAGGATGCAAAGAAAATTTATCCTGGTCGCACAACTCCTCTTTTTAAGAGCCGGTGGCAGTCCTTATAAAAAGGGAGAGAAAACCCCATTGTCATAGAGGATATTGAGGCCTATGGCCCATAGGATAATTCCACCTAACACCTCTGCGTAGGAGCTGAATCTTTGTAGCTTTGCGATGCGTTGACCAAGAAGCATGCCGAAGAGGGTGAAGGCTCCCGCCACTAGACCGATGATCAGGGCAGGATACCAGATAGAGACTTCGAGCATGGAGAGACTCAGGCCCACGGCCAGGGCATCGATGCTGGTGGCCAGGGAGAGGATAATCAGCCTCAGTCCCCGCGTTGGATCCTTTTCCCCGGGCTCCTCCTCGTCATCACTTAAGGCCTCTCTTATCATATTGGCCCCAACCAGGGCCAGGAGGGTAAAGGCAATCCAGTGGGCATAGCTTTGGGTGAATTGACGAATGCCTGTGCCAAGGGCCCAGCCGATGATGGGCATCAATGCCTGGAAGAGACCGAAGTGGTAGGAGAGGCGGAAGGCCTGCCGAAAACGAATTCTTTTAAGGCCAATGCCAACGGCGATGGCCACGGCAAAGGCGTCCATTGCCAGGGCAACGGCCAGGCCGAGAAGGTATGTTGTGGACATGGATGCAACCTTGAAAAATCAGATTATCGTTGAATCCCTGTCTGGTTGAAAAGGCGAATTTTTCAGATTAGGACAGAGGTTAACGAAAATTTTGGTTAATTTGTTGAAGGATCTTGTTTTTAGGACAGAGTTCACTCTCTTGTAAACTATTGAGCGATTTTTTGCAGGTGTTAAGGAGCTGGTGGCTGTTTTGGCTACCCTCTTCTATATAGAGGAGTCCGGTGAGGATGCGGTTCTCTTCCTTTGCCTCCAGCAGATCCTGCATGGCCATAAGCCGGTTTCTGACATCTCTTTCTGGGTTCATGGGTAAAAGTAGCTGGCTGCCGTTGTCCATCTTGATGCGCTGTCCATTCTCCTTGCTCTGCTCCTCCTCTTTGGCGGCAATGAATTTGATATTACCTCTGCTCTTTATGTGGGCGCGTACATATTCATAGCTTTTGGTGGAACCGGCGTTGTTGTTGAAGGTGATGCAGGGGGAGATGACATCGAGAAATGCCAGACCATTATGGCTAAAGGCGGCCTTGAGGAGGGGCTCCAACTGTGACCTGTCCCCGGAAAAACTGCGGGCAACAAAGGTGGCACCGAGGCTGAGGGCCAGTTCGCAGAGATCAATGGACTCATAGATGCTGGCCTTGCCCTTTCTGCTGGCGGAACCCCGGTCAGCGGTGGCAGAATCCTGTCCCTTGGTCAAGCCATAGCAACCATTGTTCATGACAATATAGCTAAGCTTGGGGTTGCGCCGGATTATGTGAGCAAATTGGCCCATGCCGATGGAGGCAGTATCTCCGTCCCCCGATATACCTATCATCAGCAGATCTTGGTCGGACATATGGGCCCCCATGGCCACCGAGGGCATGCGTCCATGGACGGAGTTAAAGCCATGACTCCGACCGAGGAAGTAGGTAGGAGTCTTGCTGGAACAGCCAATTCCGCTGACCTTAACCGCCTGATGCGGTGGTATGTTCATTTCAAAACATGCCTGGATTATGGCGTTGGTCACAGAGTCGTGGCCACAGCCGGGGCAGAGGGTAGAGGCCGCTCCCTCGTAATCTTTTCGTCTGTAGCCCAGGGCATTAAGCGGATCTTTTGGATGGTGAAATATTGGTTTGTTGGTGGTCATAGTGCAGCCCCCATGGCTTGCAGCGGGGGTTCTATCTGCCGGATAATATTATTTGCCGTGATTGGCAGGCCGTCAAAGCTGAGTACTGAGAGGAGCTGTTCCTGTTCGGCCCTGCAGTCAAAGAGGAGGAGACTGCGCATTTGTGCGTCCCTGTTCTGTTCAATGACAAAGATTTTTTGGTGCTGATCAAGGAAGCTCTGGACCTCTTGGTGGAAGGGGAAGGCGTAGATCTGTAGGCTATTGAGCTTGATTCCCCTTGCGCTGAGCTCGTCCAAGGCCTCTCGGCAGGCCGGAGCGGAGCTGCCGAAAAATAATATAGCTAAGGGATTGTCTGCCTCTCCTCTGCCGATTGCGGGGGGGGGTAAAATTCTTCGGGCAGTTTCCCATTTTCTGAGGAGGCGTTCCATCCCCCTGCGGTAGACGTCGTCGTTCTCATCATAACCAGAGTATTCATCGTGTGATGTCCCTCTGGTGAAATATGCCCCATGCTCTGGATGGCTGCCAGGAAGGCTGCGATAACAGATGCCATCACCATCAAGGTCAAGGTATCTGCCCCATTTCTCCTCAAGTTCTTCAATTTCCCGGCCTGTGATTATCTTGCCCCGGTCGTAGCGGTGGGAGTCATCCCACTGTAGTGGTGGGCAGATATGGTCGTTCATGCCCAAATCAAGATCGCTGAGGATAATGACCGGGGTTTGCAGTCTGTCGGCTAGGTCAAAGGCTTGGACCGTCAGTTGAAAACAGTCCGTCGGGGTCTCTGGCAGGAGGAGGATATGTTTGCTGTCACCGTGGGAGGCAAGGGCCGCGGCCAGGATATCCGCCTGTTGGCTTCTGGTTGGCATGCCCGTGCTAGGTCCAGCTCGCTGGACGTCGATCAGGACTGTTGGTATCTCGGCAAAGTATGCCAGGCCTAAAAATTCCGTCATCAGTGATAGGCCGGGGCCGGAGGTGGCGGTAAATGCGCGTGCGCCACTCCAGTTGGCGCCGATGGCTATTCCGCAGGCGGCCAGTTCATCCTCTGCCTGGATGATGGCAAATTTGTTTTTTCCCTCACTGTCAACCCGAAACTTATGACAGTTTTTTTCAAATGCCTCGATCACCGAAGTTGATGGGGTGATGGGATACCAGGCCGCAACCGTTGCCCCGCCGTAGACGGCACCTAGGCCTGTTGCGCTATTGCCGTCTATAAGGATGGCGTCGCCGATGAGGTCGCTCCGCGACTCAAGCTGGAGGTCGCAGCTGGCGGGGAAATGTTCGCTGGCATAGGAAAAGCCAATCTTCAAGGCTTCTCTATTAATGTCTGCAAGCTTGGCCTTGCCGCTGAACTGTTGCTCCAGTGATTCGCTCAGGATGGAAAAATCAAGGTCGATGAGATAGGAGAGAGCACCTATATAGATAATGTTTTTCAGTAGCTGTTGCAGGCGTGCCGTGGAGAAGGCAGAGCTTGCCATTTCGCTTAAGGGGATGCCTATTTCAAGGATATCATCTCTGTTAAATTCCTCGCCGAGGGGGCGAGTTGAGTCATAGAGAAAATAGCCCCCTGCTGCCACCTGTTGGTAGTCATCTTTCAGGGTCTGGCCGTTGATGGCCACCGCAAAGTCAACCTCCTCTCGGCGGCCCATATATCCCCTTTCGCTAATGCGTACCTCATACCAGGTGGGCAGGCCCTTGATGTTTGAGGGAAAGATGTTTTTGCCGCTGACGGGGATGCCCATGCGAAATATTGCCTTGCTGAAGAGGTTATTGGCACTGGCAGAGCCTGAGCCGTTGGCATTGGCAAAGCGGACAACGAAATCATTTATCTTTCTAATTTTTTTCATTTTTGTCCTGGATAGGAGAGGGTCGATTTAAGCATTTGCCAGGAGGATGTGGGGCATCTATTCGCGCAGAGGGCGCAGTGCAGGCAGACATTTTCATCCTTTACCATGATGTGACCAATGGGGGTGGGCTCCGAGACATAGAGAGCCTGACTGAGATTTTCAGCCGGTATCCGGAGAGAGGTTCTGAGCTCATTCTCTGTGCTGTCCATGAAGTTAATACAGGAAACAGGGCAGATATCTACGCAGGCATCGCACTCTATGCAGGTGGCTGCCTCGAAGACGGTTTGAATGTCACAGTTGAGGCAACGTGAGGCCTCTTGCAGGCCCACCTCCTGATCAAAGCCAAGTTCCACCTCCATGAGTCTGTTTCGAATTGATTTGACAGGGCTTTCTCTTGGTACCTTGTTGCGGTGGGCGATGGATATATCGTTGTCATAGGCCCACTCCTGCAGGCCCATTTTTTGGCTGCTCAGGCTGAGGAGGGTAGGAGGGCGCTCATCCAAACTCTGCCCCTGGCAAAAGAGATCAATGGAGATGGCGGCTTGATGTCCATGGGCTACGGCGGTAATTACGTTTTTGGGGCCAAAGGCGGCATCGCCACCAAAGAACAGTCGGGGGATGTTGGACTGCAGTGTTTCAGGGTCGATCAGTGGCAGCCCATTTTTGTAGTGCAGACCGATATCTCTTTCTATCCAAGGAAAGGCATTCTCCTGCCCCACCGCCAGGATAACATCGTCGCAGGGGATAAAGACCGGTGCCTCTCCGCTGGAGATGAGCTCTCTCTCGCCTCTATCGTTTTGCCTGGCCTCTACCCGGTCAAAGTTCATGCCTGTCAGTCTGTCACCTTCCGTGACAAAGGCTAGGGGGAGATGGTTGTCTATGAGGTGAACCCCCTCCAGGAGGGCCTCTTCAATTTCCCAGAGGGAGGCCTTCATCGTCTCTTTAGGGCTGCGAACAATAATGGAGACATTCTCGCCCCCGAGGCGTCGGGCAGTGCGACAGCAATCCATGGCTGTATTTCCTCCACCAAGGACCAGTACCCGGGGGCCTATCTTTTTTACATGCCGGTAGAGAACGGCCGCCAGCCATTCAGTGCCGATGGCAATGTTCTTTCTGCCCGCCTCCCTGCCTGGTAGCTTGGCCAGGTCGCGACCGCGGGGGGCACCGGTGCCGACAAAAACGGCATCGAAGTTCTGTCCAAGTATGCTTTTGAGACTGCTGATATAACCATTGAAGTGGGTGATAACGCCCATGTTGAGAATGATATCAACCTCCTCTTCAAGGATTTTTTCGGGCAGGCGGAAGGAGGGGACCTGGGTGCGAATGAAACCACCGGCCTTTTTTTGTTGGTCAAAGAGATGGATTTCGTAACCAAGAAGGCGCAGATCCCGAGCAACGGTCAGGGAGGCCGGGCCGCCGCCAATGAGGGCGATTTTTTTGCCGTTTGGGGCCCGGCATTTTGTTGGCAGAATATCAATGCTGCTCTTTTTGTCTGCTGCCAGGCGTTTTAACCTGCAGATGGCAACAGGGGTTTCCTCGATTCGTCCTCGTCTACAGGCGGGTTCACAGGGGCGATCGCATATTCTTCCCAGTACTCCGGGAAATACGTTTGATATCCAGTTTATTATATATGCCTGGTCGTACTCCCTCCGGGCAATATGCTGTATGTATTGAGGTACGGGGGTGTGGGTGGGACAGGCGTATTGGCAGTCTATAATTTTGTGGAAATATTCCGGTTTTTTTATGTCAGTTGGTTTCAAACTATTCTTGCCCCCTTGTTAGGTGTTTGCTCGGAGGTGCAGTTGTGAAATTGTTGCTGTTTAATTGTAGTGAATCGGTCTGTTAAAAGAAAGGCTATTTCGGTTGTGACGGGGAAAATGCGCTGGGGGGAGGTGGGCAGTCGCCCTGCCATGGCAGGGCGACCGGAATTTGTTCCCTACTCAGGGATGATACGTACGGCACCCTTGTCTGCAGATGCAGCAAAGAGGGAGTATGCCTTGAGGGATCTTGAAACCTGACGGTCCCGACCGACGGGGGTGAATGCCTCCTTGCCCTTTGCCTCTTCCTGGGCCCTACGAGTGACAAGCTCGCAATCGCTGATATCTACTCTGATGCTTCGGTTGGGGATATCAATGACAATGCTGTCCCCTTCCTGGATGAGGCCGATGGCGCCACCTGCTGCGGCTTCAGGGGAGGCATGGCCGATGGAGAGGCCGGAGGTGCCGCCGGAAAAACGGCCATCGGTGAGCAGGGCACACTCCTTACCCAGATGTATTGATTTAAGGTAGGAGGTGGGGTAGAGCATCTCCTGCATACCCGGGCCGCCCTTTGGTCCTTCATAGCGGATGATGACGACATCTCCTGCCACAATATCACCACCGAGGATGGCTTCACAGGCATTGTCCTGAGAGGAAAAGACCCGGGCGCGTCCAGTGAAGGTGTAGAGGGCCTCGTCAACTCCTGCTGTTTTGACAATGGAGCCATTTTTCTGAGATATTTCCAAAGAGGACGGTAATGCCACCTTCGGTACTGTAGCAATGCTCCACGCTGTGGATGCAACCGTCCTTGCGGGTCAGTGTCGAGCTCTCTATAGGTGGATGCCTGAGAGCCCATGGAGAGGTTGCGCACTCCTCCTGGGGCACTGGCATAAATATCAAGGGCCTCTGGGCTCACCGTTTCGCGGGCTATGTCGAAGAGATCCAGGGTGGCGGCAAGGCTTGGAGAATCCACCCGGCTCACCCCGGTGTCGAGGAGTCCTGCCCGGTCAAGTTCACCAAGGATGGCCATGATGCCTCCTGCCCGGTTGACATCCTCGATATGGTAGTTGCCGTTGGGTGCTACCTTGCAGAGATTTGGGACCTTGCGTGAGAGTTGGTCGATATCGCTCATACTGAAATCAACCCCTGCCTCATAGGCAATTGCCAGGAGATGAAGCACCGTGTTGGTGGAACCGCCCATGGCAATATCAAGGGACATGGCGTTCATGAAGGCCGCCTTGCTGGCGATGGATCGTGGCAGTACCGAGCTGTCTTCCTGGCCGTACCAGGCATCTGCCATTTTAACGATTTTCTGGGCGGCCTGGACAAAGAGGGCTTCGCGGTTTTTGTGGGTGGCAACGATGGTGCCATTTCCGGGGAGGGCAAGTCCCAGGGCTTCGTTTAGGCAGTTCATAGAGTTGGCGGTGAACATGCCGGAGCAAGAGCCACAGGTTGGACAGGCGCACTCCTCTACTCGCTGCACCTCTTCATTGCTGACGTTGGCATCGGCAGCCATGACCATGGCGTCGATGAGGTCGTAGCGTTTGTCGCCGTCCCGGCCCGCCTCCATTGGTCCGCCGGAGACAAATATTGCCGGAATATTAAGGCGCATTGCCGCCATAAGCATCCCGGGGGTGATTTTATCACAGTTGCTGATACAGATGATGGCATCGACGGTATGGGCATTGCACATATACTCTACACTGTCGGCAATCAATTCGCGGGAGGGGAGGGAGTAAAGCATGCCTGAATGGCCCATGGCGATACCGTCATCAATGGCAATGGTGTTCATTTCAGCGGCAAAACAACCGGCGTCTTCAATTACTTTTTTTACCTGTTGACCAATTTCATGGAGGTGGACATGGCCGGGAACAAATTGGGTAAAGGAGTTTATTATGCCGATAATTGGTTTGCCAAACTGTTCCTCTTTCATGCCATTTGCTCGCCAGAGACTTCTGGCTCCGGCCATTTTTCTTCCCTCGGTGGTGGTCGCACTGCGTAATGGAATTGCCATAACTATTTCCCTTCTATTTTTGGATGGAATTGTTTTTATGTGAATAATTAAGCAGGTAGTAAAAAAATATTTAGTAATATTACCCGAACCATTTCAATATACTATTAAATTGGCTATAATTGCACACTAATTCAGAAGCTTGTTCCCTGCCCTAAAAGTTTATCCCCGGTGAGAGATTATGAAAAAGACGGAAATAGATTATTGGATTACTGCTATGCTGGACTCCTGTAAAGATGTGTCTGATCTGAATATTACGGTTGGCAAAACCTTACAGGTTGAGGCGGCAGGAATACTCGAACCTGTGCAGGTAATGCCGCCGGTGCATGAATTAACTCCCTTTCAGACCGAGGTCTTTGCCCTGAATATCATCGGTAATAATCAGCGTCTATTGCGTAATCTTGCTGAAACAGGTTCTTGTGATCTCTCCTACTCTTTGGGGCAGGATGTGCGCTTCAGGGTAAATGTTTTTAGCCAGAAAGGCCATTATACCACCATATTGCGAAAGTTGGAGACAAAGGTGCCTTCACTTGAGTCCATGGATTTCCCTGCCTGTTTTGCCAAGATGGCAACTGAATTGAATGGTTTGATCCTCTTTACCGGGGCAACGGGTACAGGTAAAACAACCTCCCTTGCCGCCTTAGTGGACAGGATCAACAAGGAACGTTCTGTTCATGTAATTACCCTTGAGGATCCCATAGAGTATGTGCACTCCCAGCAAAAGGCTACCCTTAATCAGCGTGAGCTGGGCAATGATTTTGACACCTTTGCCTCGGGGATGCGGGCTGCTTTGCGCCAGGCGCCAAAGGTTATTTTGGTGGGTGAGATGCGCGATCGTGAAACTCTGGAAATTGCCCTGACGGCAGCGGAAACAGGCCATATTGTTCTCTCTACTCTGCATACCATTGATGCGGGACAGACGATCAATCGTATTCTTGGTATGTTTGATGAAAGTGAACAGCTGCAGATCCGTCATCGTCTTGTGGATACTATTCGCTGGGTGGTTGGTCAACGTCTCCTGCCCAAGGTGGGCGGCGGGCGGATAGCTGCCATGGAGATTCTCTGTACCAGCTTGCGGGTTAAGGATCTTATTATGAACGGTGAAAGTGAAGATAGAACCTATTATAATGTTATCAGTGAAGGTGCTGTTTCGGATATGCGCACCTTTGATCAGCATATTTTAAAGCTCTATTCGCGGGGGGCTATCACCGAAGATTCTGCCTTTCAGTACTGTTCACAGAGGAGTGTCATGGGGCGGGGAATTGATCGACTCAAGTCCGTACGTGGAGAGGCTACCTCTGGCCTGGCCGGTTTAGCCATGGAGGAAAAGGAAGATGACCGTTTTAAATAGCTGTATGGAGAAGGATGAGATCAATAAGTATTTGATGTGGGAGGGGGTATGATTGTACAGTGTCCCAATTGTGGAAAGAAGCTCAAGGCCGGAGCAAAGCTTATTCAGGGGATTCAGGACCTGCCAGCAGGTGAGGAGTTACGGGTCAGATGCACTCAGTGCTCTACGTCCTTCGGGGTGAGTGGTTCCTCGCTGGCTGCTGATTCGTCTGCTGGTAGGAAACTTCAGCCGCCTGCAGCCCCCGATACCAGTTGGTTGGGGCAGGCCGACCTTGTGGATCCCGAGGTGGATTCACGGCCCTCGGTGATGTTGCTTGTTCGTGATAATGATAGAAGAGAGCTTTTGTCCCAGGCATTTTCATCCTTGGGTTATTTTGTTGAATTTTGTGATTCTCCTCGGGAAGCGCTTGAAAAGATGCAGTTTGTGGTGTATTCGGCGGTTATGTTGGCTGATGATTACGAGTCCGTGCCCCTGACTGAAAGTCTTGTCCATGTCCATATGTGTGCAATGCATATGGATCGTCGCCGCCATATTTTGTATATTCTTGTGGGGGAAAACTATCATAGCCTGTATGATCTCGAAGCTCTGGTATATTCTGCTAATATGGTGGTTAATAATAATGATGTTGAGTATTTTCCTGTTATGCTGAAAAAACTTGTCCGGGAGTATGATTCCCTCTTTGGTGGCCTTATGGGCGAGTTACAGCTTGTGGGGAAGTAAAAATAAAGATATCCGTTTATGGCCATTTTCTGTTGAGGGAGGTGGCTATTGTTTTTCGTTCCTGTTCCCGTTGCCCTGTTGGATGGCCATGAGCCGTTTGAGGAAATAAAATTATGTTGAAGAAGCTAGGAAGATCCATTCGTCGGAAGTTTCAATCGGTATTTCCTCAGAGCGGAGCGGGGAAAGATTCTCTGCAGGAGAGGGAGGTTAAACAGGTGCAAGAGGTTGTTGCGGTCCCGGCCTCGTCTTCGGCCTCGACCTCGTCTCCGGCCTTGTCTCCGTCTCCGGCCCCGGTAGCGCCAGTGGAAGAGGTTGTCAGGAAAAAGCCACAGCCTAAGCGTAAGCCGCCATGGACCTTGGATAAGTTTGTTGTTCCTGAGCTGGAAGAGAAAAAACGATTCCATGATTTCGCCATTCCCCTTCCTCTGATGCATGGTATTGCCGATTTGAAGTTTGAGTACTGTACTCCTATCCAGGAGCAGTCCCTGGAAGCGGTTCTTGCCGGTAAGGATCTTATTGGCAAGGCCAATACAGGTACCGGTAAGACAGCTGTTTTTCTGGTGGGCGTTATGGCTCGTTTATTGGCCGACAAGAAAGGTGGTTTGGGCAAGAGAACGCCACGGGCTCTGATACTTGCCCCCACCCGTGAGTTGGTCATGCAAATAGTTAAAGATGCGAAAAAATTGGGTAGGTATACCGGTGTTAACGCGGACGCTGTTTATGGTGGAGCTGAGTATGAGAAGCAGATGGAGTTGCTTAAGAGGGGAAAGACAGACATTGTTGTCGCCACTCCGGGTCGCCTGATCGATTTTCATAATAAGAGACTTGTTAATTTTGATAACTGTCAGACCCTGGTTATTGACGAAGCAGATCGAATGCTTGATATGGGTTTTATTCCCGATGTGCGCCGGATTGTTTCCTGGATGCCGAAGAAGAGGGATCGTCAGACCTTGATGTTCTCTGCGACAATCTCCAGCGATGTGAATAATCTCTCTGCCCAGTGGTGCGTTGATCCAGAGGTGGTTGAGGCAGAGGCAGATCAGGTGACTACTGATACCGTTGAGCAGAAGGTCTATCTGGTTACTGCAGAAGAAAAATATAATGTGCTCTATAACCTGATTAAGGAAAATAGTGACGAGCGCATCATGATCTTTGCCAATATGAAGAGTGAGACAAGAAAGCTGGCCGACCGCTTAAAGAGAAACAGTATTGATTGTCTCCTGCTCTCAGGAGATGTGCCGCAAAACAAACGGCAGTCAAGGTTGGAGAGCTTTCGTACAGGTAAGGTCAAGGTGCTGGTGGCAACGGATGTAGCTGGGCGTGGAATTCATATTGATGGCATCAGCTATGTGGTTAACTATACCCTGCCCTATGAGCCAGAGGATTATGTCCATCGCATTGGTCGAACCGGTCGGGCTGGGCTTGCCGGCAAGTCAGTGAGCTTTGCCTGTGAGGAGGGCTCTTTTTATCTGCCGGATATAGAGGAGTATATCGGTGCAAAACTGGACTGTGTTCTTCCGCCGGAAGAATTATTGGTCCATGCGCCCAAGGGTACAGCCCCTGTAGCTGTGGCCCATAAAAAATATAAGCCACGTAAAAAGACCTCTTAAATAGTTAAGAGGGATCTCGGCAACTTTCTGATGATAAGGTGTTTTTTTGTAAGAGGCGGGATTTTTCTTCAGCTTTTGTTCTTGCTTTTGGCTACCTAAGGCATTGTCCCTAGGGCCTAACCTTATATCGTGAGGATAAAAAAATTCTTGTTTTTAGTGTAAGAACTTGTTGTGTTATCGACATTAACTTGCTATAAAGTGATGTTTAGTAGTAGGCATTTTTTGTTTTCCTATAGAGGAAGGTAAAAAATATTTTCGAGGTTTTTACCCGAAGGGGGCAATTACCTCTTCATAATTTCGTCTTTCGAGGAAATGTTTCTTTGAAAAACGGCAACCTTAATTAGTGTGGCCATGTGGCCTTAAAGTGAACCCATGACAGAAGACATGAAAATTAGCGGACAAGAGTTAAGCTTTGCGGAACTCTTCGAAATGGAAGAAAACAATAAAGTTGTCGAAGTTGGTGATGTTGCCATTGGAACCATTATTGGTTCTGTCGATGACCACTTTCTCGTAGATGTTGGTGATAAAGCAGAGAGTTATATTGCAAAATCTGAATTCCGCCTAGAAGATGATACCGAGGTAGTTGTCGGCGATACTTTTGAAGTGTTCGTAGAACGCCGTAAGGAAGAAGGCGGACTACTTCTGTCACGTGAAAAGGCCATTGCTATTAAGGTTTGGGAAGACATCGCCAAGATCCAAGAAGAAGATAGCACCATCGAGGGTCGTATCGAGAGCCGTGTTAAAGGCGGTATGTCCGTTGATATCGGCGTACCTGCATTCTTGCCATACTCTCAAATCGATCTCCGTCCGGTTAAAGACCTCGACGCGCTTATCGGTGAGAGCCTTGAATTCAAAGTACTTAAGTTCAACAAGAAGCGTAACAACGTTGTTATTTCACGTCGTGCGATTCTTGAGGAAGCACGTAACAAACTTCGTGAAGAGATGCGTTCCAAGCTCGAAGAAGGTCAGATCATCAAAGGTGCTATTACCAATATCACCGATTACGGTCTCTTCATCGATATGGGCGGAATGGACGGACTCTGTCACATCACCGATCTTTCCTGGGGCCGTGTATCTCACCCTGCGAAACTCTACAAAGTTGGCGAAGAGCTTGAAGTTAAAGTTCTTAAGTACGACAAAGAGCACGATCGTGTATCCCTCGGTGTTAAGCAACTTCGTGACGATCCATGGGCAACCGTTGTTGACCGTTACCCAGTAAGCCAGCAGGCAACCGGTAAGGTTGTTTCTATCACCGATTACGGTGTTTTCGTAGAGCTTGAAGAGGGCGTTGAAGGCCTTATTCACGTATCCGAGATGACTTGGAGCAAGAAGCCTCGTCACCCATCTAAGATGGTTGCAGTAGGTGATGAGATCGAAGTAATGGTTCTCAACATCGAGACCGAGACCAAGCGTATCTCCCTCGGTATGAAGCAGCTTCAGCCTAACCCATGGGATCTTGTAACCGAGAACTACCCAGTAGGCTCTATCATTGAAGGCAAGATCAAGAATATCACCGACTTCGGTGTATTCATCGGTATTGAAGAGGGCATTGACGGTCTGATTCACGTATCTGATCTTTCTTGGACCGAGCGCATCAAGCATCCTACCGAGAAGTATGCAAAAGGTGAGATGATTCAAGCTGTTGTTCTTAAGATCGACAAAGAAAACGAGCGTTTCTCCCTCGGTGTTAAGCAGCTTATCCCTGATCCATGGCAAGAGGCTTACAACAACTACCCATCCGGTACCGTTGTTGAAGGCGAGATCACCAACGTTACTGACTTCGGCGTATTTGTTAAGCTTGAAGAAGGAATCGAAGGTCTTGTTCACGTTTCTGAGATCAGCAAAGACAAGATCAAAACTCCAGTAGGCATGTACCAGGTTGGCGATACCCTTAAGGCTATCGTAATCAACGTATCTGCTAAGGATCGTAAGATCGGTTTGTCTGTGAAGACCCTTGAAGGCGAGGACGAAGAGGTAGTAGTAGAGAAGTTCAAGAAGGCAGAGAAAGTTGCTTCTGAAGCAGCTCCTTCTACCTTCGGTGACCTGCTTAAGGCCGCTGCTGTAGGTACTGACTCTGAGCAGTAAGATTTGCTAGAGAGTTATTAAACAAAAAAGGTTGTTTTGCTCTTGGTAATGGGTAAAACGACCTTTTTTTTATATTTTGTTCTATTTCCTGAAGTTTTTTTCAGGTAACTCATGGTGTAGTGAAGAGAATGTTAAAGAAAGATATTATCGATAGTGTAAGTGAAGAGCTGTCCATGCAAAAGCAGGATGTAAGTGTTGCAGCAGATGTTATCCTTGAAACGATTTCCAATGCACTTGCACGTGATCGTCGAGTGGAGCTACGAGGTTTTGGTAGTTTTTCTGTACGCAGCCGTAAGCCGCGTACAACCAAAAATCCTCGTACAGGTCAGGTGATGGATATTCCTGAGCGCAGAACACTGCACTTTACCATGAGTAAGTCGCTGAAAGAGTCTCTTATTAGCGATATGGACTAACATCACCTTTACCGACTCGGAGTATTTCGGGTTGGTCGGTGGTGAGATCGATTACGGAGGATGGATCAGGATAGATTGATCCTCCGTCTATGATAATATCAATTCTATTACCAATGGCGAGATCAATTTCGAATGGATCAGCTAGGGGCTCGTCGTCTTCTCCCAGTTGAACACTGGTATTGACAATGGGATTGCCAAGAGCAGTTATAAGTGCTTGGCTTATGGGGTTATCGGGTACTCTAATACCCACAGTCTTCTGTTTGGTTGCCATTACCTTGGGTACGAGTTTGCTACCCGGAAGAACAAAGGTATATGGCCCTGGCAGATTTTTTTTAAGCAATCTGTAGGCAGTATTAGAGACATGCGCATATTCACTGATGTGGGTGAGTCCCGAGCACATAAATGAAAAGGGTTTGTTTTTTGGCCTTTTTTTGAGTTGCATCAAGGCTTTGACTGCGCGCTGGTTTAACAGATCGCAGCCGATACCATAGCCGGTATCTGTAGGGTAGCAGATAATGGCACCCTGTTGCAGTTTTTGGACAACTTGCTTTATCAGCCTATCCTGTGGATTGTATGGATTAATTTCAAGTAGCATGGTGGTAACCTATTCATTGGTCTATTACGGTTATTCGTAAGAGGGGTAATGGGTAAAGGTACAAGTTAGGTTTTCTTTAAATCTAAAATGTATCGGAGTTTTTTTCTGTATATCATAGTTATATAGCTCATAGTAGAGTAACACGAAATATATTACTATCATATAGAGATATCTACTGAGAGTAGAAACAGTAAGTGGTATGTGAGATGCCGTTTGGCCTGTCTTTTAGGGTAGCTGTATCTTTTATAATTACCCGTTGGACGTGGAATGCCGCTACTACATTTTGTAGTAGTTTTTTCATATAAGAACACCCTGAAATAAGGAGGGGAACATGTTGCCTGATAATATTGAAACAGCCTTAACCTTTGATGATTTACTTTTGGTACCCTGTGCATCAGAGGTTTTGCCGAGTGAGGTAAGTCTTGCTACGCGACTTACAGATACCATCCTGTTGAATACCCCTCTTGTTAGTTCAGCGATGGATACTGTAACTGAGCATCGTGCCGCGATTGCAATGGCACGAGAAGGCGGCATTGGTATTATCCACAAAAATATGACCCTTGATCAGCAGGTACTTGAGGTCGAGAAGGTCAAGAAGTCTGAATCGGGAATGATCATTGATCCTGTAACTGTGGACCTGCATCAGTCTGTTGGCGAAGTACAGAAAATCATGTCGAGCTATAAGATTTCTGGTCTGCCCGTACTGAAAGATGGTAAACTCGTCGGTATCGTTACAAACCGTGATCTTCGTTTTGTCTCAGACAATGACCTGCGTGTTTCCGAGGTTATGACTAGCAAGAATCTGGTTACTGCTCAGGTGGGTATTACCCTGGAGCAATCCAAGGCTCTGCTTCATGAGCACCGTATTGAAAAGCTTTTGGTTGTTGATGATGATGGCGCTCTCAATGGTCTTATTACCATTAAAGACTTAGAAAAAATTAAAAAATATCCACTTGCAGCTAAGGATAAGCTTGGACGTTTGCTTGTTGGGGCGGCCATGGCTGTTGGTGGTAATATTGAAGAAACAGCCGCCCGTCTTGTTGCGGCTGGAGTTGATGTTGTTGTTCTTGACTCAGCCCATGGTCACTCCAGGGGTGTTATTACAGCCGTTGAGCGGGTAAAAAGTGCATTCCCTAACCTCTCTGTTATTGCGGGTAATATTGCTACGGGTGAGGCAGCTGAAGACCTTATCAAGGCCGGTGCCAATGCGGTAAAGGTAGGCGTTGGACCTGGTTCTATTTGTACTACCCGTATTGTTGCAGGTGTAGGTGTTCCTCAGATGACTGCTTTGCAAAAATGTGTTGAGGTGGGTAATAGATACGGAATTCCTATTATTGCCGATGGTGGAATTAAGCACTCCGGTGATGTGGTGAAGGCCATTGGTGCAGGTGCAAGTACCGTTATGATTGGTAGCCTCCTGGCGGGTACCGAAGAGACTCCCGGTGAGACCTTTCTTTATCAGGGACGTACCTATAAGGGATATCGTGGTATGGGTTCTCTTGGCGCCATGAGTCAGGCCGAAGGATCTGCCGATAGATACTTTCAGTCCGAGGTAAGTGCTCCTGGTAAGTTGGTTCCCGAGGGAATTGAGGGTAAGGTTCCCTATCGTGGGCCTCTTGGTAGCGTTCTCTATCAGCTTTTTGGTGGGCTTCGCTCTGGTATGGGCTACTGTGGTGCGGAGAGTATTCCTGCCCTGCAGCAAAGGGCGAAGTTTGTTCGAATCTCTGCTGCGGGTCTGCGTGAATCTCATGTTCACGATGTTGTCATCACCAAGGAAGCACCTAATTATCACACGGCATAGTTATAGCTTGAGATGCAACCGGAGCAACTGCCCCTGCTGATATTCGGTGGGGGCCGAATTAACAAAATATACGGAAACAGACGATGGATATTCATAAGGAAAAAATCATTATTCTCGACTTTGGTTCACAGACCACTCAGCTGATTGCTAGACGGGTGCGTGAAATGAAGGTTTACAGTGAAATTCACCCATTTTCTCTACCTCTGGAGAAGTTAAAGGAGCTGAACCCGACCGGAATAATTCTTTCTGGTGGCCCATGTTCTGTTTACGATGATGATGCACCGCATTCCGATGCGGGTCTTTTTGAGTTGGGTGTGCCCGTATTCGGTATCTGTTACGGCGCTCAGTTGATGATTCAGCAGCTTGGCGGCAGTGTAGAAAAGGCAGAAAAACGAGAGTTTGGTAAGGCCGAGATCCAGATTCTCAACGATAGTGACCTCTTTGCCGGTCTTGATGTAGCCAGGAGTCACCAAGTATGGATGAGTCACGGTGATCGTGTTGAGGTTATCCCTGACCAGTTTGAGGTAAGTGCAGAATCTGCCCACTCTCCCTATGCAGCTCTGCGTCACAGGTCAAAACCATTTGTTGCCGTACAGTTTCACCCGGAGGTTGTGCACAGCATTATCGGTACTGATCTGTTGAGAAACTTTGTCTTTGGCCTTTGTAAATGTCAGGCAACCTGGACCATGCAGGGTTTTATCGAGTCCAATGTTGCGGCTATTAAAGAGAAGGTGGGCGATGCCCATGTTATCTGTGCCCTTTCAGGTGGTGTTGATTCCTCCGTTGTGGCGGCGATGATTCACAAGGCCATTGGCTCTCAGTTGACCTGTGTTTATGTAAACAACGGTCTCATGCGTATTGGTGAGTCCGAGGGTATTATCAAGTTCTTTAAAGAGAATACCGATCTTCACCTCATTGATGTTGATGCCAGCGATTATTTCCTGGGTAAACTTGAAGGTGTTACTGATCCTGAGGTTAAGCGTCAGCATATCGGTCTTGGCTTTATCAAGATCTTTGAGGAAGAGGCACATAAGATTGATGGCGATGTGAAGTTTCTTGCTCAAGGAACTCTCTATCCCGACGTGGTAGAGTCTGTCTCTTTTCGTGGTGCAGCACCTATTAAGTCTCACCATAATGTAGGCTGCCTGCCCGATATCATGAAGCTTAGTCTTATTGAGCCCCTTCGTGAGCTCTTCAAGGATGAGGTGCGTGAGCTTGGTGTAGAGCTTGGTCTGCCCGATGAGGCGGTTCATCGTCAGCCTTTCCCTGGTCCTGGTCTTAGTATTCGTATCATGGGCGAGGTAACTCCCGAGCGTTTGGATATCGTCCGTCGTGCTGATGTTATCGTCCTGGATGAGATGAAAAAGCATGGCTACTATAACAAGGTATGGCAGTCATTTGCCGTGCTTCTGCCTATCCAGACAGTCGGCGTAATGGGTGACTTTCGTACCTATGAGCATGTTGTTGCCCTGCGGGTAGTTGATTCTCGTGATGCTATGACCGCGGATTGGAGCCGGGTACCCTATGATATTCTTGGTGATATTTCCACCAGGATTATTAATGAGGTGCGGGGAGTTAATCGGGTTGTCTACGATATCTCTTCCAAACCACCTGCAACGATAGAGTGGGAGTAGTATTGAGTTAGTTAAAAGGCCTTTTCTGCTGTGCAGAGAGGGCCTGCCCTTTTTCAAGCTAGTGTAAACCTCTATGTATAATGATATGCTAAAAACTGGAATCTATGTAGATGCTGAAAATATCCGTATGTGCGGTGGTTACGGCATGCGATATGACGTTTTGGTAGAGCTTGCCGGTTCGGGTAATGCAGCTCTTTTACGGGCGAACTCCTATGTGGCAGAGGATCGGGAACGGACAAAAGACGATGCTGAATATCGCCATAAATTATACCGTTATCACGATGTTCTTCGTCAGTGTGGTTTTAAGGTTATCAAGAAATTCGTCAAACACTTTGTTGATGATGAGGGAATCCTTACCACCAAGGCCAATGCCGATATGGATCTTGCCATTGATGCCCTGCTTCAGGCAAGAAATCTCGATCGAATAATCCTCTTAACCGGTGATAGTGACTTTATCCGTCTTATACTGGCCCTGCAAAATATGGGTTGTCGGGTGGAGGTTATTGCCTTTAAACATGTGAGCCAGGAGCTGAAAGAGTGTGCCGATAATTTTCTTTCCGGTTATCTGATCCCGGGGCTTCTTCCCTTTACCACGGGTGGCGATCATAACAGGCAGCGTGGTATCCCCATTAACTACAATGCTGAACGTGGTTTTGGTTTTATGCGCTACTATTCAATGAACGCTGAGGGTCTGCTCAATGCCGAGTCGGTCTTTTTTCACTGTTCAAAGGCCCCTGATGCAAACGATGCGCTTTTTCTTGATTCATCCAATATTTTTGAATTCAGCATTGTGCAAAATTCGGATAATGGTCGCACTGAGGCCAGTGATATTCGTTGGCTAGAGGTGTAATTAATTTATAAGGAGGAGGGGTGACAGAATGGTTGATGCTACTCAGTTAGAATTTTGGCTTGGCAAATTTCAAGTGTTGATGATGGACTATGGGGTGAAAATTCTTACGGCTCTGCTCATCGTTCTCTTGGGACGTTGGCTGGCAAAAAAAATTACTAACATTGCTCTAAAGCTTATGACGCAAAGGGGCGTCGAGATTACCCTGTCCCGTTTTTTAGATAATATTATCTACTATACCCTGCTCGCCATGGTGCTCATTACCGCCCTTGGTCAACTGGGGGTGCAGACCGCCTCTTTTGTTGCCATTTTGGGTGCTGCCTCTCTTGCCGTAGCTCTTGCCCTGAAGGATTCTCTCTCTCATTTTTCCAGTGGGGTTATGCTCATTCTCTTCCGTCCATTTAAGGTGGGTGATTTTGTTACGGTCAGTGGAGAATCGGGTACAGTTGAGGCCGTTACCATATTCAATACCGTTCTTAAGACTCCCGATAATCAGCGTAAGATTATTCCAAATGGCCAGGTCTATAATTCCACCATTACCAATGTTACGGTTAATCCCACCAGGCGGGTTGATGTCACCGTGGGCATTGGTTATGACGATGATATTCGGGCGGCAAAAGAGGTACTTGAGGGTCTTTTGGCTAAACATGATAAGGTGTTTAGCGATCCGGCCCCACTTGTTGCCGTGAGTGCCCTTGGTGCCTCTTCGGTTGATTTGGTCACCAAGTCATGGGTGAATACCTCGGATTATTGGACGGTTTATTACGCACTGACAGAAGAGATTAAACTTGCCTTCGATGAGGCGGGAATTTCTATTCCGTTTCCGCAGCAGGACGTACATCTTTTTACCAATCAGGCAGAGCAGAAGGAGTAGTTGTTAAAGACCTCTACCTTGGGTAGAGGTCTTTTCCTGTGGCTGTACCCCAGCTTTTATGGAGAGCGTTATTGGTGTTTGAGAAGAGTGTTGAATTTGTTTTAAGAAGATATCTGGGGCCAGAAGAACTTGAAGGGCTGATTCTTACTTCGTTGGGCAATGGCCGGATAAACGATACTTACCTGGTGGAAAATATCAGAGAACCCTGGGTGCTGCAGCGCATTAATGCTGAGGTCTTTGCGGAACCTGCCGTTGTTGCCATGAATTTTATAGCGATAAGTCGTCACCTTAATGCAAGAGTCGATAAGAAATACCAGTGGCCACGGCATATTCCCAGTCTGACAGGTGATCCCTTTGTCCATGACCGGTCAGGTGATGTCTGGCGTTGCCAGACTTATATACCTTCCTCTAGCCTTCTGCCTAGCAGGCAGAGTATCTCTGCCATGGGGGCGGCTCTGGCCGCTTTCCACAGGGCTCTAGTGTCCATGGATAGAGAGCTTATACAGGACCCCCTTCCAGGTTTTCATAACCTTCCTCTATATTTAGAAGAGTATGGTAGTCAGCCCCCCTCGCGGGAGGAAGCCTCTTTACGCTGTGCCCAGCAGCTGGAGCGGTTTCGAGTCCCGGCCCTCCTCTTTGCGAAGGCCTTGGAGAAGGAGGCCCTGCCGTGCCAATTTATTCATGGTGATCCTAAGCTTGATAATTTTCTCTTTGACCATGAGGGCAGGGTACTTTCCCTGATAGATCTTGATACCGTCTACTGGGCAAGTCCTCTGGTGGATATTGCCGACGCCCTTCGCTCTCTGCAGAGTCCGGCTGGTGGTTGGGCTATGGCTGTAGATTTGCATTCCTGTCAAATGTTTCTTCAGGGCTATTTGGCTCTTAAAGTGGATATTTTAGCAGGAAGGGAAAAGAGTTATCTCTTTGATGCCCTGTTGGCCATTAGCTATGAGTTGGCAGTGCGTTTTTTTACCGATCATCTGGCTGGTGATAGGTATTTTAAGGTAGAGGAGCATGGTGATAACCTTCGCCGGGCAGAGGAACAGTTTGCCCTGGTTGAGGATATTTTTCTTAAGGAGCTGAGCTTGAGAACTCTATTCCAGTCATAACTCTTTACCTATACCTTGGTGGCGTTGTATGGTAAAAGAGCCTTTCTGGGAAGAGGTTGTTTTGGTGGGAACCTTAAAAAACACTTTTTCTCCACCTTGGAGTCAGCGTTGACCTGAGCTTTATTGAAAGTTATAATTTTAAAGGCTCCTTGTAATAAAAAAATATGAGAAAGAATAGATATGGAAAAGAAGAAGAGTCCCTTTACTCTGCATAATAAGTCCACCCAGTGTCAGGCACGACGGGGTGAGGTGGCGACCAAACATGGTGTTTTTCAAACACCTGTTTTTATGCCTGTTGGTACGCAGGGGACAGTAAAGGCGGTAACACCGGAAAACCTTAAGGACCTTGGCGCTCAAATTATTCTTGGTAATACCTATCATCTCTTTATTCGTCCAGGTCATAAGCTGATCGAAAAATTTGGTGGTTTACATAAGTTTATGAATTGGGATGGTTCGATCCTTACCGATAGTGGTGGCTTTCAGATTTTTAGTTTGAAAGAGCTGACCAAGATTACCGAAGAGGGTGCGGCCTTTCGTTCTCACATTGACGGGGCAAAGCTCTTTTTGAGCCCGGAAGGTGCCATAGATGTTCAGCAATCGCTGGGTTCTGATATTATGATGGCCCTTGATACCTGTATTCCCTATCCTTCTACCCGTGAAGAGACTATTAAATCCACCAATCTGACAACTCGTTGGGCCAAGAGATGTCGGGAGGCGCATACCAAGCGTGATCAACATCTCTTTGGTATTGTTCAGGGTGGTATGCATTACGATCTGCGGGCGGAACATGCAGCATCTCTTATTGATATTGGCTTTGATGGCTATGCCATTGGCGGTCTCAGTGTTGGTGAAGATAATCAGGTGATGTACGATACCACCGAAGCCACCATTCCTCATCTTCCAGAGGATTATGCCCGCTATCTTATGGGGGTTGGTACCCCGGAGGATCTTATCGAAGGTGTATGGGTGGTATTGATAGTTTGACTGTGTTATCCGACCCCCAATGCCCGTAATGGCACCTTTTTTCCCTCGAAGGGTAAGTTTATCATCAAAAATGCTCGCTATCGGGAGGATCCGCTTCCCCTTGATGAACAGTGTACCTGTTATACCTGTCGAAACTATTCTCGTGGCTTATGTGCGTCATCTCTTTCAGTGCCGGGAGATACTCAGTTATCAGTTGAATACTATTCATAATTTGCATTATTATGTAAACTTGATGGCTGGTGTCCGTGAGGCAATTGAAAAAGATCAATTTGCCGAATTTAGAAGGAATTTTTATAGCCAGCGTGAGCCGGAAGTATTATCTTAGGGCTTGAAAGTATGTTGTTTAAAGCTCTTATATACAAAAAATTTTACCTGTTAGGAGAGACATTATGGTAGGAGTAGCCCATGCAGCCACAGGCGCTGGAGTAGCTGGAGGATTAACCTCTTTTATCCCGCTTATTTTGATATTTGTTGTTTTTTATTTTTTGCTTATCCGTCCTCAGCAAAAACAGGCAAAGCAACATCAGCTTTTTTTGAGTGAATTGAAAAAGGGACAGAAGATTCTTACCAAGGGTGGCATTTATGGCACCATTACGGCTTTGAATGACAATGTCATTACCCTTGAAATAGCAAAGGATATAAGCATCAAGGTTTCCCGTGATGCTGTTGCCGGTGCCGTTGATAGAAGTGGTGTTCTTGAGGGTCCTAAGGGTAAGAAGTAATCTTCTACTCGATTGATACTGGAGGCAGAGGGTTATTATGGCCTTTTGCCTCTTTTTTTTTATGAAAATATGACCATGGCAACAAAGAAAAAATTTTATGCGATAGCCGTGGGCAGAACGCCCGGAATTTATACTGATTGGGCCACGGCTGAAAAGGAAGTACGGGGCTTTGCCGGGGCAAAATTTAAGGGTTTTGCCACTAAAGCGGAGGCGGAGGCGTGGAGGGAAAACCCTCTCTATACCTCTGCCAGGGGCTCTGGTGAAACCGTTAAAACAGCGAAGGCATCGAGCAGAGCGAAGGTGGTTTATCCTATAACTGGAGTTGAGGATAGAATACTTATGTACACGGATGGTGGTTGTTCGGGTAATCCGGGCCCGGGTGGATACGGTACGGTTATCTTGGATGGTGACAAGCGCATTGAACTGAGCGGCGGTTATCGTCGGACCACCAATAATCGGATGGAGATGATGGCCTGTATTGCCGGTCTATTACGGCTTGGAGAAACTAGTAAACCCATCTCTATTTATTCAGATTCACGTTATGTGGTTAATTCTATCAGCAAGGGGTGGGCAGCCGGTTGGCGTAGGCGCGGTTGGCAGAAGGCCGATGGAAAACCTGCCTTGAACGCTGATCTGTGGAAGATTTTTTTGTCTCTCTGTGAGGACAATCAGGTGAGCTTTTATTGGGTGAAGGGACATGCGGGCCATGAATTCAATGAGCGTTGTGATCAGCTTGCCGTCAGTGCCGCTGCTGGGGGTGATCTTGCTGTAGATGCCGCCTATGAGGCCTTAGCTTAGAGGTATCTGCCCTGTAAGCAGGGCAGATGTTATTTTAAAGAGAAAAAGACTGGGCTTGAGCTACCTCAATGGCAAGCTGGGCCCTTGCCTCGGAGTTCATGGTAAGATTATTCTCTTCACACCAAGCGGGGAAGGTTTCGGGGTCGATAAAGACCTTGATGACTTGGTCTCCCTCTGCCTCAACCTCCTGTTTTTTTGCTTCGGCTCTTTTCAGCCAAGCCTGATAACTCTGTGGTAGCAGTTCTGCGTCATTAAAGAGGCTCATCAGGGTGTCCCAGTGTTCCTCTTTGTACCAAACCATTGCCTGGATGCTGGCATCTTTGTTGGCAATGTTTTCTTGAGCTTTTTCAGTTGTCTTGCCTGGTTTGTCAAACATTTTTTTCTTAGTCATGATAACGCCTTTTTGGGTGCTATTAATCTGAGACAGTGCCGATGGGTACTAGTCTGTTATTTTTTTTTTGACTATTTCTAAATATTCGATGAACTTTCCATTTCTTTTTGCAAATTCAATTTCATCACGGGTCGAATCACCGATATAACCACCCCTGTTGATGATAAAAATTTCGTCGGCAAGTTTCATCTTATGTCTGTGTAGTTGAGCTAAGAGCTTGATCTGTTCCGGACTTAGCGGGGTGCCATCAGCTTGAGAAAAAAACGCTAGAGTGAGAACAATTCTTCCCTTAAGGGTTTGTTCTCGTGCCACTTTTTCGAAGTCATCCTTGAAGCGAGTTGAGCCGCAGAGGCACATAATAGTGGGTCTGAAGTTGTCTTGGTTTGTCATCTGTTTTTGTATCGACCCCATGGTGGTGGGTCGTCCTTTTATACTCAAAATCACGAGATATATTTTATATATACTATTTTAAAAAATAAGCTTAAAAGACTGTCAGCTAAAAGAGAATAAAAATTTTACCTGAAAAATATTTTTAATGATGTCCTGTGAAGTCAAACGTTTTTAGCTTTGTTACCTTGAGGCTTATAATCGTTGGCACGAGGGGCAAAAGAAGCTGGCTCTACCGCCTATCTTTTCGGATGAAATGGGACCTTGGCAGTGAGGGCAGGGAAGACTTTTTTTTCCGTAAACCTTAAAGTTCATTTGGAAGTATCCCTGTCCGCCTTTGGCATTAACGAAATCACTGATGGTTGATCCTCCGCAGTCAATGGCGTGTAGCAGTATCTGCTGGATGCATCGTGCCAACTTTTCCCACTCCTCCTGTTCTATGCTCTGCACGGATCTTGCCGGGTGGATAGCCGCCTTGAAGAGGCTTTCGTTGGCGTAAATATTGCCGATACCCACTACGATATGACTATCCATTATAAAGTTTTTAATGGCGAGGCTTTTGCCCTCTGCAGCCCGGCGGAGATAGTCGGCAGTGAATGTCTCGCCCAGTGGTTCAGGGCCTAACTTCTGATAGAGACTCTCTTGAAGCATTCTGCTCTTGCCGGCCGGTAAAAATCGGATAGAACCAAAACGACGGGTGTCATTATAGCGAAATTCCTGATTATTGTCCAGCCTGCACCAAAAATGGTCGTGCTTTGCCCGTGCTTGTTCTTTAGGGAAAACGCCGAGCTGACCTGTCATTCCCAGATGGAGGACGAGGATGCCGCCGTCATTGAGGAATATGGAGATATATTTCCCTCGACGCTCCAACCGGGTGATCTCTTTCCCCGAGGCATCTCTGTTAAGCTCAGGCAGGGGTAGTGGTAGTCGTAGTTGCTTGCCACTACCGCCGACAGCCACGATTGTTCGTCCGCAGATAAGGGGACTTATACCTCTTAATATGATCTCTACTTCTGGTAGCTCTGGCATAGCGCACCTCCGCTCTGCTTAGAATTCAGGAGGCAAAATGCCAGGGCGTAGTTGTCCACCAACTGGATACCAGCACTGTATACTGTAGCTTCTTCTATCTCCTTGCAGTGGAGTTGAAAGACTTCTCCTTCATTCTCTCTCTCTATGCTCTGCAGTCGAATTTCAAGAAAACCAGGCATGGGCCCGGTGGCAGTTACTGCCTTTTGCAGGGCCTCCTTGGCAGCCCACAGTTTTGTTAGCTGAATAATAAATGGATCTTCACCCTGTTGGAGGAGCTCCATTTCACCCCGGGAGCAAAATCTCTCTGCTACCCGTAGCAGGGTCTTTTCAGCCCTTTGAATATCAATTCCGCAGGGTCTTTCAGCAACAAGACTAATGGCGTAGTCCCGGCTATGTGATATGGATATATCGAGGGAAAGGTGGCCTGGGCTATTGAAGTAGGGTCGGCCATCTTCCCGGTTAAGAATTTCAATTTCTGCAAGCGATATGAGGATATTATCTTTGTTGTGAAGATATTCTTGAATGGCCTTTTTGCCAGCAAATCTGCCGGAGAACCATTCGCATCTTCTCTTATTCAGTTTATATCCCTCTAGCTGTTTTTGCTCTTTTTTGGTAAGCACTGCGAGGCATATTTTCTCTGCGGGGAAGAGTTCTGTGATAAAACCTGTAGGGCTCGGGGCCATTTTATCTTGAATAAAATTGCTTAATTGGCGAGAGAAAATATTTTTGTCCATGGGGATGAAGCTCTCTTTACATTTGATAATTAATAAAAAACTTGCAGTGGAGAGTGGCTCTCGGCTCTAATAGAAGTAGTCTTATTATATAATTAACATATTTGATATGAGGTGGAGTGACCTATGGATACAGGTAGTGTTTTTACAACGTATGATTTCGTAATTTTGGGAATTCTTGTTTTATTTATAGGGCGTGGTCTGTGGACAGGGTTTATCCAACAAATATCCGTTTTTGTTGCCCTCTACCTGGGCTATTTCGTGGCCAGTCAATACTATAGTACCTTTTTCCCATTCTGGGAGCATATTTCTCAAAACCCAAAAATTGTTTTTTGGGGTAGCTACGCTATTGCCTTTTTGCTTACCTATGTATTGGCCATGCTGATTGGTCTTGGTTTAAGACATGTTGTAGAGTTGACCTTTACCTCCTGGCTTGACAGTTTACTGGGGGGGATTGTGGGCTTTGCCAAGGCTGCTCTGGTTATTGTTCTTCTTCACCTGTTTTTGGGTACGATAATGGCACCGGAGAATAAGATGTTACGCGACTGTGCCTCCTGTGAGGTTGTGGCTGATGTCTCGGACTATGCTCGTAGATTGATCAAGGATTCCGGGGTACAAGAGGCCTTTCTTATGAAAGATCCAGCCCTGTCTCTTGAGAGGGTTAAAGAGTATCTTGAACCAATAATGCCGTCTAAATAATTTCGAATAGTTGATATGAAAGAATATAAAAGAGTTTTAACAATAGCCGGTTCAGATAGTGGTGGTGGGGCAGGTATTCAGGCAGATCTAAAGACATTTTCCGCCTGTGGCTGTTTTGGTACCAGTGCCATTACGGCAATTACGGCCCAAAATACCCTTGGGGTAAGGGCCATTCACTCTGTTCCTGTTGAGATTTTACAGGCCCAGGTGCTTGCGGTTATTGAAGATATTGGGGTAGATGCCATTAAAATTGGCATGTTACATTCAGCAGAGCTTATAGCTGCTGTGGCAGTTGTTCTGCGGGAGGCTGATGTGGAAAACATTGTCCTTGATCCGGTGATGGTGGCAACAAGTGGTGATCCACTTATTGAGGAGAGTGCTGTTGATGCCATGAAGAAACTTCTCTTTCCTCTGGTGAAGGTCATTACTCCTAATATTCCAGAGGCCGAGATACTTCTTGGCCAGAAGATAGAGGGAGAAGACCTGGCCCAGGTCGCCCAGGCGCTTGCCGAGGAATTTTCTGTTTCTGTTCTGGCCAAGGCTGGCCATCAGCAGGGAGATCTGTTTGTAGATGTTCTCTATAGTAGTGTAACAGAGAAAATTACAAGATTTCCCACCACCAGGGTAGATACTCAGAATACCCATGGAACAGGCTGTTCCCTCTCCTCTGCCATAGCCTCATTTTTGGCTCGGGGCGAAGATCTTGAAACTGCCATTGCCAGTGCTAGTCAGTATCTGCATGGGGCCTTGGTGGCAGGTGCAGAGTATAAAATAGGTGCAGGTCATGGGCCCGTACACCACTTTTATCGTTTTTGGTAAGCGAATCTTGATGTCAGTGAGTAGGAGGTGAGAATGAAGCTGCTTATTGTTTTGGGCAGTCCTCGCAGGCGGGGTAACAGCGAAATTTTAGCAGAGGAGGTGGTGAAAGGCCTTGCAGACGTTGAGGTGGAGTACCTGCGTCTGAATGATCTGAATATCCGTCCCTGCCAGGGCTGTGGTGGTTGTGAGAAAACGGGGATCTGTGTCATTGCCGATGATATGACAGATCTCTATGCCAAGGTGGATGCCGCTGATTCTCTGCTTCTGGTCAGCCCCGTCTATTTTTATGGGCTGACTGGCCAGACAAAAATTTTCATTGATCGTTGCCAGTCCCTCTGGTCGCGCCGCTATCTTTTGAAGGATTCCCATAGGATAGCAGAGGGTCGAAGAGGATATTTACTTTCTGTCGCTGCAACCAATGGAGAGAAATTATTTGACTGCTCTATGCTCACCGTCCGTTATTTTTTTGATGCCGCGGGTTACCATTACGAAGATTCTCTTTTAGTGCCTGGAGTTGATGCAAAAGGTGATATCTTACAACGCCCGGTGGCGCTGCAGGATGCCAGAGACTTTGGCGAGAAGATGTTTGCAACTAGGAATGACCCATTAATATAGATTAACTTGAGGAGTAGATATGACTGAAACTTGCCGCTTACGGATATGTGGACTTGATCGCGAACTTCCCCTGGTGCGGATTGGAGATGATTTTTCTTTTGCCAAGTTTGTCATTATGGGAGATACCGAATTGGTGGAGAAGGCGGCCGATATGATTGTGGCGCACCCAGATTTTCCCACCTATGATATAGATCTGTTGCTCTGTCCCGGCACCCATGTGTCTCCCCTGGCCCATGCCATTGCTACCAGGTTAAAGATTAACTATGTGGTAGCCCGGGAATCGGTAAAATCCTATATGCAGGATCAGTTGGTGGAAAAGGGCCTCTCTGTGTTAAGCAAGGAAGAACAGCTACTTGTGCTTGACGGTGCCGATGTCGAGGGACTGCAGGGGCGAAATGTATGTATAATTGATGATGTGGCGTCTACAGGTGAGTCCCTCCAGGCTGTGGAGAGCCTGCTGGCCCGGGTAGGATGTAATGTTGTCGGTAAGGCCGTTATTTTACTTGAAGATGATGGTTACTCAGGAGATGACCTGATCTATCTGGATAGATTGCCCACCTTTACTAAGTAGGTCCAGTCATCATTCTTTTGTTTTGAACTACCCTCTTTATTAAATATCTTATATGGGCAGGGCTTGTTCATGGCCAGTGAACGGGCCACTGGCCACCGCTGTTGGATTTTTTCCATGGGTTTATTTTTGCCCTCTTTTTTTGATAAATCATATCAATATCTTCTTAGAATATTTTTTTGTAAAAAATGTTTGCTAGACAGAATTTTTGAAAGTTGATGTGCCTTTCTGCTAATAAAAATAATGTTTGATGTCGCTTTTGTTTGAAATTGTTTTGTCATAGCGTTAAAAGAGATGTAACTATTTTGTCTAAGCGCTTTTTGTTGGCTAGGCAAGATCTCTTCTGCCAGGCACAGGGCTTGCCTCTATCCTAAGTGATCATAGCTAGGTCATTTTATTGTTTGTCTTAGGGCTGGCCTCTATATTGAAAATATAAGAATTATAAAATAATCACAGGGGATAATAGTAATTATGGCTGAATTACAGAAAAAATATGGCTTTTGGACGGCAACGGCTATGGTGGTCGGTATCGTCATTGGCTCGGGTGTCTTCTTTAAGGCTGATAACGTGTTGAGGGCCGCCGGTGGCAGTTTGCCTATTGCCCTCTTGGCCTGGGCAATAGGTGGAGCTATTATGATTGTCACTGCCTATGTCTTCTCATTGGTGGCAAATAGGATGAGCAAGGTCAATGGTGTTTCAGATTATTTTGAATCGGCCTATGGTAAGACTGCCAGTTATTTTGTCGGTTGGTTTATGGCAATTGTCTATTATCCCAGTTTGGTGGCCGTTCTTGCTTGGGTTTCTGCTAATTATAGCACTGGTTTAATTGGTAAACCAGATTGGTTGTGGCCCCTGGCCTTTGCCTATATGGTTGTCTTCTTTTTATTGAATGTTTTCTCGCCAGTTTTAGCCGGTAAATGGCAGGTCTCTACAACTATAATCAAGCTTATTCCGCTTGGCCTGGTGGCTATTGTTGGAGCGATTTCCGGTCTGATGACGGGTCAAACTCTGGAGAGTTTTAGCGTTTCTGCAACTGTAGTAGGTGATAATGCGGGTGGTCTTGCCGTGGCCACACTTGCCACTGCTTTTGCCTACGAGGGTTGGATTCTCGCTACCTCAATCAACGCTGAATTAGAGGATGCTAAGAAAAACCTGCCTCGTGCTCTAGTGGTAGGAACACTGGCTGTTGCCCTTATCTACATGCTCTACTATCTCGGTATTTCAGGTGTACTCTCAAATGCTGATCTGATTGCTGCAGGCGATGCTGCCCCGGTAAATGTTATCTCTATTGTCTTTGGTAATATTGGCGGCACCGTACTCACCGTCTTTGTGGTTTTGTCCTGTTTGGGTACTCTCAACGGTTTGATTATGGCCTCCAGCCGTGGCATGTATGTGGTTGCCTATCATGGGCAGGGGCCAAAGCCAAAATTTTTTGCCGCTGTAAATGCAACGTATAATAGCACCCTTAACTCTGCTCTTGTTGGTTTTGTTATTTCTACCTTCTGGCTGGGAGTTTGGTACGGTAACTTTGCCGGTTGGTGGGGAGGATTTCTTGATATTTCAGAACTGCCAATTGCCTTTCTCTATGTCTGTTACATAGCAATTTATATATGGGTTATTCGCGCCTTTGACGAACTTGGTCCTTTGAGCCGTTATCTTGCCCCATTTTGCGCAGGACTTGGTTCCCTCTACATTATCTGGGGTGCCAGTCAAAAAGATTTTTTCTCCCTCTTTCTGGTTATTCTGGCGGCGATATTTGCGGTGGGTTTTATTCTAAAGGACGAACAGAGTTGTCTGCGCTGAGGCTGAAAAAAATGGTAGGTCTACCATAAGGTGTTATACCAACCCTGCTCTTTTAAGAGCAGGGTTTTTTGTTGTCTTGTCCCTCCAGTTGGAGAAGAAATTCTTTCCGTTCCAGCCCTGAAGAGAACCCCCCCAGACTGCCATCGGCGGCAATGACCCGGTGACAGGGCTGGATGATGCTAATGGGGTTTTTGCCATTGGCTCCTCCCACTGCCCGGTATGCCTTGGGCTTGTCGATGCGATGGGCCATCTCTTTGTAGCTGATGGTCTTTCCATAGGGGATGCGACAGAGTTCCTGCCATACCCTCATTTGAAAAGCTGTTCCTGTGGGTGCCAGAAGGAGGTCGAATTGTTTGCGTTTTCCCTTAAAGTACTCCGCTAATTGTTGAGTAACCTCTTGCAGCCTCTCCGGACTATATTGCCAACCTTCTTCCAGGCGTCCCCTCTCCTCAAAGAAGAGATGGTGTAGTCCATGGGAACTAGCAGCTATAACTATACTTCCCAGAGGGCTATGGACTTGGTCAAAATAGATCTGTTGTTTTTCCATGGAGTTTTTCTTTTCCCTGTATAAAAGGGATAATTGGTAAGGCTTAGGCCCCGTTAAGAGCCGAAGCGTCAGCGACTACTCTTTAATACAGGCAATATGGGCGGCTCCGACGGCGTTACCCACCTCGCAATGCAGGGGAAAGGAGACCATTGTGCCCAGTTTCTTTGCCACCTCAGGGAGGAGGTGGCGGGCAACTGCGCCGATCCCGATGAGTGGGGCTTTTATGGTGAAGTCAACTCCAAGCATGGGATGCTTTTTACGATTTTCGATAAAATTGGTTAGTGAATTTCCCCAGTAATGTTGGATAACATAGTCGAGGATAAGATTTTCAATTAAGTTCTGGCTCCTGTTGACTACCTGTTGGGAGAATTCCTCTGCTGTCATCTCGCATTTTTTCCCCAGGATATCAGCTGCCCTTCTTGCCCGGCTCCCGTCTCCCAGATTTATCTTGCCCAAGACGTGCAGGGCGTCGGTGGGGGTGAAGCCGCATTCAATAATGAGCTGATTTTTAGCCAGTTTTTCAAGTTGTTTTTCGAGAATTATGCCACTGTGTCCTGTGGCCTTGCAGATCTCCTTTACTGTTGCAGCCCCTGCTCCTTGGAGAAAGGTGAAAATATCTGTTGGGGCCTCTTCTCTCTGGCCGAGGACGGGGATGATCAGCTTTGACGAGTCTTTTTCTGTCAGCCATTCTTCGAGGGACGGTCCTATTGGGCAGAGAGAGATGGGGGTAACACGAACGGGGCCAATGGAGAAATCACCTCGTTCGACCTGGACATGGCTGTCTCCGCCTATGGCTCCTGTGTGCATATCGACGGCCTCAATATGGGTTCGCCATGAACCAATTTGGCAACCATCTTCTCTGAGGACAGGCTGACCATTGTTATCAAGCATGGTAATGTCTGTTGTGGTGCCGCCGATATCAATGACAAGTCCTGCCAGATCTGTTTGCATGCTGCCAAAGTGGGCGGTACAGGCCGGGCCACTGGCTACGGTCAGGGCCGCATGACGGATAATATGGCTGGCATCGACCAGTTGCCCGTTGCCAGCCACCAGGGTCATGGGGCAGGAGAGATTTTTTTCTTCCATGGCCGTGAGGACAGCATCCACATAGTTTTGCATAACAGGCATGAGTTTGGCGTGCAGACCTGCGGTGGCCGCCCGCTGTTCCATGCCGGCAATATTGCTTGCCTGATGGGAGCAGAAGACAGGCTTATCGCCATCGAGCATTTTTATCGCCTCCTGGGCGACAAGTTCGTGGGCGGGATTTTTTATGGACATTGCAGAGCAGATACCATAGGCATCCACCTCTTCCCGCAGACCTTCGATGATGCTGACAAGATATTCCAGATCAAGGGGAACTTCTTCTTTTCCCTGGATATTGTGACCACCCTTGATGAAGACGACGGCCTTTACCGGCAGCTTAAAATGTTTTACATAGCCGATGACCAATAGGGCAACCTCTGCCCCTTTGTTTTCGACCACAGAGTTGGTGGCAAGGGTGGAGGAGACGGCGATTTTTTTTACCTGATGCGGCTCTATGGCAGAGGCGTCGAGCAGGGCGCTGAGGGCATCTCTTGTTCCGAGGGCAAGGTTATGATGGGTGGTGGGCCTTTTTGCCGTTGCTATGATTTTACCTGTGTCCTGTTCCATCAGCACTGCATCGGTGCAGGTGCCTCCGGTGTCTATACCAATTACGTAATTCATTTTTTCTCCAATATATTTAATATGTTAAAATGTTTTATTTTTATTGGTATACACCCTTTTTTCTAAAATATCAGTGAGAAATATTTGCCCTATCTGCCTGCTCTGTTGATAGTAGTCGTCTATAGGACGAGCTGCGGAATTCTCCGATATTGTCCCGGTTGTTCATGGCTGGCGGCCGGAGATTACTTATTGCCGAACGACCTTTTAGCCATTATGGTCAGGGGAGCTTGTATTGCTCTATAAAAACACAGAGTAGGCACTCTGTGCAAGTTTTGGGTTTTGTAACAGCCCCCTGTGATTTCTCCGCCCATCAATTTTGGGCCGTTGATAATATAAATGATAAATTGAGGTAGGTGTACCCCCTATGGAAAATGAAAAGCTTACAAAATGGGATCTGTGGCTATTGGCAATACGTCCCAAAACCCTGCCTGCGGCGGTGGCCCCTGTACTCGTCGGTAGCGCAGCGGCCTTTTCCGATGGTTTTTTTCATCCTCTGCTTATGCTTGCCTGTCTGCTTGGCGCCCTGCTCCTGCAGATAGCTGTTAACTTTGCCAACGATTATTTCGATGCAAAAAATAATATTGATTCAGCAGAGAGACTGGGGCCTGTTCGGGTTACCCAGAGTGGACTTATTCCTGCCGCTCAGGTTAAATGGGCAATGGCTCTCGCCCTTGTCTTGGCGGTGCTCGTTTTCTCTTATCTCTCCTCTGTCGCCGGCTGGCCAATAGTTATGGTGATGATTGCCTCCGTGTTGGGCGCACTCGGTTACAGCGGCGGGCCTTATCCCTTAGCCTCTAATGGCCTTGGTGAGATCTTTGTCTTTATCTTCTTTGGACTTATTGCCGTTTGTGGCACCTATTTTATCCTTGCCGCTCAACTGGTGGCTTCGGCCTTTTTGGTTGCCATTCCGCCGGGCCTGCTGATTACGGCTATAATGGTGATTAATAATCTTCGCGATATTGATACCGATAGCAGGAGTGGTAAAAAGACCCTGGCCGTTATTTTGGGTCGTTCGAGGACTATTCTCGAATATAGGCTTCTTCTGCTCTGTGCCTATCTCGTCCCTCTTGTCATGTTTTTAACAGGAACGAGCTATTTTATTCTGATGCCATTTTTCTCTCTCCCTCTTGCTATAAAGTTATGGGGTGAGGTGGAGCATTGTCTGGGCACGGAGTTGAATAGCACCCTGGCCAAGACAGCAAAGTTATCGCTGATGTTCAGTCTTGGTTTTGCCGTTGGTCTGGTGCTCGGTGCTTGATAGGTTCGTTGCGGGCATTTTTTGCTATATTTTGAGGGAGATGTAAAATGGATTTTTTAGGTGTACGAGATAAAACCTTTGTGATTTTTGGCCTTGCCAATAAAAAATCAATCGCCTGCGCTATAGGCAAAAATTTAGTGGCAGCGGGCGCCCGGGTTATACATGTGGTTCGTTCAGAACAGCGCCTTGAAACTGCGCAGAAACTTTTTCCAGAAAGTTCCGTCTTTATCTGTGATGTTGAAGAGGAAGAAAATATAGTGGCAGTACGTGATAAAATTAAGGCACTTTTGGGAGAGACTCAGATTGATGGTATTGTCCACTCCATTGCCTTTGCCAACTACTCGGAAGGGTTAAAACCTTTTCACGAGACCTTGAAAAAGGATTTTCTTCAGGCAGTGAACATTTCCTGCTTTTCCTTTATCAGTATTGCCAACCACTTTAAGGGACTTTTGGCTCCCACGGCATCGGTGCTGACCATCTCTATTTCGACCACTAAGATGGCTGCAGAAAATTATGGATATATGGCTCCTATTAAGGCGGCCCTTGATTCGTCACTCTGCTTTTTGACCAAGTCCTTTTCTGCCTTTTCTGCTATTCGTTTTAATGCCGTGGCCCCCAGTCTTCTCAAGACCTCGGCCTCAGCTGGGGTTCCTGGCTATGTGGATAGTTATCTCTATGCCGAGAAGGTGATTCCACGGAAAAAGTCCCTGAAGACGACGGAGGCGGCAGACACTGCCACCTTTCTTCTTTCAGAGCGTTCATCTGGGATTGTTGGTCAAACAATTGTGGTGGATGCGGGGATGGCAATGAACTATTTTGATGCAGAGATTGTTAGGGCAGTAGCGTAAATTACAGGGAGGATTTAATGGTTGATTTTACTGTAGATGAGGGAAAATGTATCGGCTGTGGTCAATGCGTTGCCGATTGTCCTCTTTCACTTCTGGAGATGCGAGACGGTATTCCTCTTCTTGCCCGGCGAAAGCAACAGTTTTGTATCGGCTGTTTGCACTGTTTTGCCGTTTGTGATGAGGCTGCTCTCTCTATTCTTGGTCATGATCCCTTGCAGGCAAAAGAGATATCTCGTGACCTTTTGCCCAAACCTGCCCAGATGGAGATGCTTATTCGGGGCAGACGTTCTATCCGAAATTATCAAAACCGTAATCTTGCTCCGGAACTCATAGACGATCTCTTAGATACAGCCTGGCAGGCCCCGACGGGTAGAAATGTCCGTGGTTTGCTCTTTAGTGTAGTTGATGACAAGGCGGTCCTGGCTGATATTCGGCAGGAGATGCTGGCGGAGATTCAGCGCCTTGATGAGGGAGGACTGATTGATGAAGACTATAGCGCCTTTGCTAAGTTTCCCTCGGCCTGGGAGGAAGGGTATGATGTTCTCTTCTGTAAGGCACCGCATCTTTTGGTGGTATCGGCAGCAGATGATCTGCCGACGCCAATGCAGGATGCTGTCATTGCCATGACCACCTTCGAGCTTTACGCCCAAAGCCATGGGGTAGGTACTCTCTGGGATGGGCTAGCTACAATTGCCCTGAGGGATCTTGTCCCCGCCATGCAAAAACGTCTGGGTATTCCTGAGGGCCATCATCTCTGCTATGCTATGTGCTTTGGCTACCCTGCCCTGCATTACGCACGAATGGCCAGTAGAGACCATGCTCGGGTAGAGCGGGTTCGTTAAGTTAAAAAGAAAAAAGCCCCAACCTCTAAACGAGGTTGGGGCTTTTTTTTTATAAATTATTGCTCTTTTTCAGGGCGAAGATGATCAGCCTGTAGGAGACGAGGGGGAGGGCGATCCAGCCAATAAGTAATACTCCTATCATATCGAACTCCTTTGCTTAATAAGCTTTTTTATCGTTAATATCCTCAAGACTTAACTTCTTGTTATCCATCTGTTTCCAAAAGTAGATAATATAGGCGAGAACAAATGGGATGATGAGGGCTACATAGGCCATGGTGGCAAGGGTGTAGTGGCTTGATGAGGCATTGTAAATGGTTAGGCTTGATTGCAGATCAACCTTTGATGGATAAAAGGATGTACCGTTGTAGCCCGCAGTAAAGAAGAGGGCCAGGCCGACGAAGAAGGTGCCGAGGCCTGCAGGCCAGATAGCCCTGTAGCTTTTTTTGAAAGCGGTGATGAATACTGCATAGATTATGAGAATAAGGCCAAGTAATAACAGGCCGAGGGTGATGGGCATGGCCGTGAGGTTTTGCAGGTATTTATGGGCGACCATGCTCACAGCGCCATCGCTGCCTACGCCAAAACCGTCCATGGTGAGGAGGCTGATCAGGAGATAGAGAAGGAAAGGCAGGGCGCAGATGAGGTTTGTAAGGCAGGCCTTGCGCAGGCGTCTCTCCAACGCCTCCATGTCGGTGAGATCGATATTGTTGAGCAGGTAGAGGGAGCCCAGTACCCGGGAGTTGAAGACCAGAAAGAGACCGAAGGAGAGATTAAAGAGGGAGAATGCCGCCTCCAGACCCCGCAGTGGATGTGTCCAACTCACCTGGTTAAAGTCATTGAGGGTGAAGTTTGAGCCGGTGAAGAAGGTGCCCACGGCTGCGCCGATAAGGAGAATGCCGAGGGTGCCATTGATCAGCAGGAAAAATTCGTAGGTGCTTGAACCATAGAGATTGTCTGGCTTTTTCCGGTATTCAAAGCTCACGGCCTGGAGGATGAAGGTGAAGAGAATCAGCATCCATACCCAATAGGCACCGCCAAAACTTGTGGCATAAAATTTGGGAAATGCAGCAAAAAGTGCCCCGCCAAAGAGGACCAGAGTGGTAAAGGTCAGCTCCCATTTTCGGCCAAGGGAATTGATTACCAGTGATTTTTCTGTATCGGTTTTGCCAACCTGCCAGAGGAGGCTTTGTCCACCCTGAACAAAGTTGAGAAAAAGGAAGAGAGAGCCGATAACGGCGACAAGAAGCCACCATATCTGTTGTAAAACTGCCATGTCAAGGTTACCCATTTTATACGCCCTCCGGTCCTATTTTAATTTGTTTGAGCATAATTTTAACTTCGGCGATTAACAATGCGGTAAAAATTATGAGGAAAATAAAGAAGCTTGCCTGTACATGGCCGACGCCAATATTGGTTGTGGCAACACTTACCGGCATAAGATCTTGAATGGCCCATGGTTGCCGTCCTACCTCTGCCACAATCCAGCCGGATTCCGAGGCGATGATTCCCAAAAAGAAGGAGGGGACTCCAAGACGGAGCAGCCATCTCTTTTTCATAAGCGTACCCTTAAGGCTTGTAATGAGGAAGAGAAGGAAGAGGAGTCCAATGGCGACCCCGGAAAATACCATGATGTGAAATGTGTAGAAGGTGAGGGCGACCGGGGGGACGGCCTCTTCTGCTTTCTGCAGGTAGCCATATCCCAGATAGTTTTGGTTGGTCCTGAACGCTTCCAGGGCTATTTGGGCCGTAGCTTTATTATCTGTTTTTTTTGCCTCTTTATAGGCGAGAAGGCTATTTACGGCCTGTTTGCCGAGGACCATTTTTTCCTCAACTCCCATGATATTCTGTTCAGCATTGCCGTAAACGAGGTCGTTGATACCCGGAACAAAGCTGTTGATATCGCGGTTGGCAAGAAGGGAGAGTCCCTTAGGGATGGATATTTCAAAGAGGAAGGGCTCTTGGCTGTCACCCGCCCTTTTCGCCGCGTTGGGTATGCCGAAGGCGACAATGGGGGTGCCGATTTGGCCGTTGAATAAACCCTCATAGGCAGCAAGCTTCATGGGTTGGGTGTGTCCGTTGGCAAAACCTGATTCGTCACCGGTAAAGGCGGTGTATCCAGTGCCCAAAAGGCCAAAAACAGAGGCAACAATAATAGATTTTTTGGCCATATCCGTGTGGCGATTTTTCAGCAGGTACCAGCTGGATACGGTGATGATAAAGAGGGATCCGACCATAAAACTTGAGGCTGTGGTATGGGTGAATTTGGCAATAGCCACCGGGGAGAGGAGTACCTCCCAAAAATTTTGCATCTCAAAGCGGACGGTATCGGGGTTGAAGGCCATACCAACGGGGTGTTGCATCCAGCCATTGGCCACCAGAATCCACAGGGCAGAAAGACTGGAGCCGACGGCAACCATCCAGGTGGCAAAGAGATGGGATCCTCTTGAAATACGGTTCCAACCAAAGAACATTACGGCAAAGAAGGTGGCTTCCAGGAAAAAGGCAAGGATTCCCTCAATTGCCAGTGGTGCCCCAAAGATATCACCCACCATCCAGGAATAGTTGGACCAGTTGGTGCCGAATTGAAACTCCAGGATGATTCCGGTGGCAACGCCAATGGCAAAGTTGATACCGAAGAGTGTCATCCAAAACTTTGTGATATTCTTCCACTCCTCTCTGCCTGTTTTGACATAGATAGTCTCAAAAAAAGCACAGAGGAATGAAAGCCCCAGGGTAAGTGGGACGAAAATCCAGTGATAAAGTGCTGTTAGAGCAAACTGGGCCCGGGACCAGTTCACTAAACTTAGATCAATTTCACCCATGAAACGCTCCTTCTTTATAATTTGTCTTTAGCGGGCGTTGTAATTTGTTCCATCACATGCTCTGCCCGTTCTTGGTTCGTGGTAAAGTTTGTATTAAGGTAGTTCGGAAAAAAGAATATTTTAAGAATTGCAAATATTATAAACAACTTAATTAAGATGATCTTCCATAGGGCTTTTCCCACGGTCATATGTCGAAAGCCATCGCGATAGAATCGAAAGATCTTTATTGGAATATGGTTGGACATGTGGCGCCTTTTGTAGGATCTGCAAAGTTAAGATATAAAAATTAAAGCGTTTCTTGTTGCTGGAATCAACAGTAAACTATCCTTTTACTTTTATTGGCATATATAAACTACTCGTGGGATAGCGTCAATAATAATAATCATTGTCGTTTCGCCGAGCTCTTTTCCGGAAGAAGTTATCTTTTTCCGGATATTTCCTGTTACTTTTTTAGGGAGGATAAATCCTACCCTTCTGCTCTGCTGACTATGGTAAGATAGTTGGGTTGATATGTTTGCTTGTTGCGGGCAGGGGAGGTTCTGGCTTTTCCCTGTGAACAAAAATAGAAAGAAAAGAGACTGTGTTGATGAAAAAGATAGAGGCAATAATAAAACCATTCAAACTTGATGACGTGAAATCTGCCCTGTCTGAGGTTGGCATTACGGGGATGACTATTTCTGAGGTGAGGGGCTATGGTCGCCAGAAGGGACACTCGGAAATGTATCGTGGGGCAGAGTATGTCGTGGAGTTCGTGCCTAAGATAAAGCTGGAAATTGTGGTTTCAGCCGATAGGGCTACCGAGGTTGTGGCAAAAATTCGTGAGCATGCCTACACGGGAAAAATTGGTGATGGTAAAATTTTTGTTTCACCCATTGAGTATGCAGTGCGAGTACGTACCGGTGAAGAAAATAAGGAAGCTGTGTAAATGGAATTACAATTTCAGGCAGGTCGGCAAGAATTGGAAAAACTTTGGGATCAGGGTGTCTCGGGTAATGAGCTTTTGAGGAAACAGAGCCTGCTTGTGGATGATTTTGTCCGTTCATCCTTTGCCGGTTCAGGTGCCGATGTGGGTTTTGCCGTTGTGGCCCTTGGTGGTTATGGGCGAGTGGAGCTTTATCCCTATTCAGACATAGATATTATGATCCTCTACTCTCCTGAGTTACAGGAGCAGGCGGCAGGTGTTGCAGACAGTGTTTTGTACCCGCTTTGGGATACGGGGCTGGATATTGGTCATGGTGTACGTACCATCGCCGAATCTATTGCCCATGCAGAGGGGGACTACCTGTTCCAGGTATCTCTGCTCGATGCTCGTCTCATATGTGGAGATGCTGCTCTTTTTGCTGATCTGCAGCTGGCCTATAGGGAGCAATTTATAGATGGTTGCAGAAGGAATTTTGTCATTGAGATGAAAGCGCGTCGGAGTGCAAGGTGCGATCGTTTTGGCACCCATAGTTATCTGCTTGAACCACAGGTGAAGGAGGGCAGGGGAGGGATGCGTGATCTGCAGGCCATGTTCTGGACCGCTCGGGTTGTCTTTGGCTTGACAGGTTTGGATGATATTGCTGAAGCTGGCCTGCTTACAATCGATGAGAAGAGACTCTTTCTGCAGTCATGGGATTTGCTTGTCCGTCTGCGCATCCGTTTGCACTATATGAGTGGAAGAAAAAATGATCAACTCTACTTTGAGCAGCAGCTTGATATGGCGGAGGCCTTTGGCTATGTGGAGGGGGGAGGCATGCTTCCCGTCGAGGCCTTTATGCGTGATCTCTACTCGCATTTGCAGAATATAGCTCTGGTGACAGATCTGTTTTTTGATCATATCGATGAAACTCTGGGCCTGGATACCAATATGTCAGATTTTCAGGACAGGCTTATTGAAAAGGGAATAGAGGTGCGGCAGGGGAGGATTCATCTTGTTGCAGATGGGCGTCAACTTAAGGGCAAGCCTCATATCTTGATACGAGTTTTTCTGGTTATGGCGCGTATGGGTCTGCCTCTGCACTATCGAACCCGTAAGCTTATTGCTGCTAATATGGATCTGATAACGGATAAGGTGCGTCGTTCTCCACGAATGGTTAAGCCTTTTTTGGCCCTCTTTGATGAGGCAAAAGATATATTTTCCGTCCTGAATGTAATGCTTGAGACGGGTATGTTGCCCACCTTTCTCCCGGAATTTACTCAGGTGGTAAGTCTTGCCCAGCATGATCTCTATCACATCTATACCGTTGACCGACACTCTCTGCAGACGGTGTCAGAGCTACGTGATGTTTTTCTCGAATTTCCGCAGGTGGCCGCTTTGGTGGAAGAAAAATCTTTGCTTTACCTTGCCGCTTTGCTGCATGATATAGGCAAGGGCTCTGGCAGGGATCACTCTGAAGAAGGTGCTCTGTTGGTGGGGGCTGTGGCAGAACGTTTTGCTCTAGCTGGCGATAGTGCTGATGATTTGAGCTTTCTTGTCCGCTATCACCTTTTTATCCCGGAGAATGCCCTGCGTCGAGATTTGAATGATGCCGCCTTTATTCAACGTTGTGCAGAAACTGTTGGAACTCTTCCTCGTCTGGCCATGCTCTATCTTCTCTCTGTATCAGATTCTCGGGCTACGGGCCCTTCGGCCTGGAGTGATTGGAAGGCCTCTCTTATGCATGAGATGTACTTAAAGGTGCTGTCGGCCATAGAAAATCAGGCCACTGTCTCTTGCGGGGATGATCTGCAGGAGCAGGTGGATCAGGGGGTAGAGTGGTTGCGTTCTCAGGTGCAGGAAAAGATAGATACCCAAGGCCTCTTCTTTGATTTGGCGGTGTTACCTGCTGATTATTTGTTGGCTTTTTCCTCTGAGGATGTCCTCGCGCATGTTCAGCTTTGTTTGCAACACCAGAGGCTTCTCAGGCAGAAATCCTTGGTGAAGGTTTTTGAGGGTGAGGATGATTGGAAGATACTGTTGATGTCCCACGATCGTCCTGGGCTGCTGGCTAAGCTCTGTGGGGTTTTGGCTCTGCATAATCTTGCTGTTGCCATGGCCCAAATTTTTACCTGGGAGGATGGTGTCATTGTTGATGTGGTTACCGTGCGTCCTCAGGATGGTGCTGGATTTAGTGATAAGGACTGGGATAGCTTCCGGGCCGATATCGATTTAGCCCTTTCGCACCGTCTTGATTTGGGTCATAAACTCTATCAGAAATGGCAGACCACCTATGGCCGAAAGGCTGAGCTTGTCGGAGCCATAGATCCACGGGTGGTGGTGGATAATGAGAGTTCGGATACATATTCGGTGTTGGAGGTTTATGCCGTTGACCGTCCTCATCTGCTCTATCATCTTGCCCAAACTTTGGCGGATTTTGGGGTGAATATTTATAAGGCCTATATTGCCACCGAGGTTGAGCAGTTGATTGATGTTTTTTATGTGCTTGATTCTCGAGGGGAAAAACTTTTAGGAGATTCACTGAGAGAGGATATTGTTCAGGCTCTGTGCAAAACACTAAGTAAAACGGAACTTTAATATGATTTTTCCCTGTTTTCTGGTATAAGGGGGGCAGGCTTGGTTATAGAAAAAAGTAACAAACATGTAACAAAAGTTAATTTGCCTGTTGCAATATTTGTCAGAAATGTTAATAAGATTTCGATGAAGTTTACTGTACAAAAGGCATTATGAATCAGCTGAAAATCTACCAGTGTAAAGGAGATCGGGGATGACCAGAGAAGAGATTATGAAGATTGTTGAGGAAGAAAATATTCAATATTTTCGCCTCCAGTTTGTAGATATTCTAGGACACATGAAAAACGTTGCTGTGCCCAAAAGCCAAATTGGCAAGGCTCTCGACGGTCAGATGATGTTTGATGGTTCTTCCATTGATGGCTTTGTTCGTATTAACGAGTCAGATATGTATCTCAAACCTGACTATAATACCTTCTGCGTGCTTCCCTGGAGAAACAAGAATGGTAGAGGCGTTGCGAGGATTATCTGTGACGTGCATAAGGCAGATGAGACGCCTTTTGAGGGTTGCCCACGGGTGAATCTCAAGCGTGTACTTGCAGAAGCCAAAGAGCTTGGTTACACCATGAATGTTGGAACTGAAGCAGAGTTCTTTCTCTTTGAGCAAGATGAAAAAGGTCGTGCGACCACTATTACCAATGATGTGGCGAATTATTTTTCTCTTGATCCAGAAGATTCAGGTAATGATTGTCGTCGTGAAATCATTGAAACCCTTGAGAAGATGGGCTTTGAGATCGAGGCTTCCCATCACGAGGTTGCTGAAGGACAGCACGAAATTAGTTTTAAATATGCCGATGCCCTGGCAACTGCGGATAATACTGTAACCTTTAAGTGGGTTGTGAAGTCTATTGCCCGTCAGTATGGCTTGCACGCGACCTTTATGCCAAAACCTATTTTTGGTGTTAATGGTTCTGGTATGCACACCAATCAGTCTCTTTTTAATATTGATGGCACCAACGCCTTCTTTGACGAGTCTGATCCACTTCAGCTTTCTCCTGTTGCCTATTCGTATATTGCCGGTTCCCTTAAGCATGCACTTGTCTGTACTGCAGTGAACAATCCCTTGGTAAACTCCTATAAGCGCCTTGTTCCCGGTTATGAGGCTCCTGTTTATGCTGCCTGGTCTGCGTCTAACAGATCAGCGCTTGTGCGTATTCCTGCCTCTCGTGGGCTCTCTACCCGTACAGAAATGCGTTCTCCCGATCCATCATGTAACCCATATCTTGCCCTGGCTATGCAACTCAATGCCGGCCTTGATGGTGTGAGGAATAATGCGACTCCTCCGGCTGCAGTAGATCAGGATATCTTCAGTATGAGCAATGCAGAGATGGATGAGGTTGGTATTAAGGTATTGCCTGGTTCTCTTAAGGAGGCCGTTGATGAGTTGAAGGGCAGTCCTCTTGCCAAGGAAACTTTGGGCGCACATATCTTCGAGAAGTTTATCGAGGCGAAGGAAAAAGAGTGGGAAAGTTATAGAATTGCTGTGACTAACTGGGAAATTGAAGAGTATCTCAATGTTTACTAGAAAGTTTTTGTAAAAGAGTTTTTATAAGGGGCATCTCATTTATGAGATGCCCCTTTTTTTTGTACTTTGCCATGGGAGCAGGATCCCATATAGAGCTCTCTCTTTAAGTAGTCTTCTTTCAGTGCCAGTAGTTCTTTGTTGTGTTCTTCAGAGAGGCACTCTGCAAATATACGCACGGTGCAGTCTGCACATATGTTTCGATCCAGCTTTTGGAAGATTGTGTTGATGGCCTCGACCTTTGACTGGAAAAAATGTTTTTGACCAATATGGTCGAGCAGGTACTGGTGCTCAGTGCTTGCCTTGTGGGCAAGGTCATGGTCCACAAAGTAAAGCCCGCCCCCTATTTTGCGCAGTTGGTTGTTCTCGTTGACTAGGGCCTCTGCTCCGGTGAGATCAATGCCGTTTATACCAAAAGCCACTATCAGGATATGTTTTATCTTTTCCTTTTCAATGATGTTGGAGATATGGTTGAGGATATAGCTTACAGAGCCAAAGTAGATCGGGGTGTCGATTCTGATAATTTTAAATTGGGGACACTCAGCGCAAACATCCTCGCATACCTCTATGAAGTGGTTGCTTCCCGTTCGGGTAGGGATGGGGCAAAGTGAGGGGATGTACGGCGTTGAGGTTCTGGCCAGGAATATCATCAGGGAGAGGAGTACTCCAAAGCTGATAGCAAATTCGATGTGGACGAAGAGGGTGCCGAAGAAGGTGACTGCCAGAATGGCAGTCTCGGAGCGATGATGTTCGATAATTTCTTTTATCTGCTTGAAATTAATTAGGTTGTATCCAACCAGGAAGATAACTCCGCCCATGGCGGAGACAGGCAGATATGCTGTCATCGGCGCAACCAAGAGCACGATAAGCATCAATAAGATTGCGGCAAATATGGCAGAGAGAGGGGTCTTTGCCCCTGCTTCGTAGTTGAGGCCGGATCTGGTGAAGGAGCCGGAGGCTGCATAGCATGAGAAAAAACTTCCCGTTATATTGGCCAGGCCTTGGGCGATAAATTCCTGGTTTGAGTCGAGTTTTTGGTTGGATTTGGCGGCAATAGAACGGCTGATGGATGTTGCCTCAATGAGTCCGATGAGTGCTATTGCCAGCCCCTCTGGGGCCAGTCTTCTTAGGGAGGCCATGCTGAATGTGGGGCTCGATAACTGGGGTAGTTGGGCAGGGATTTCTGCCACAAATGTAATTGTTTCAGTGTAGTTTTTTAAAAAGAGGGCAAGGATGCTGCCGAAGATCATGCCGGCCAGAAGGTTGGGTGCGCGGGGAAATATTTTTTTGCTAATAAGAGCAACAGCTAAGGTGGCAAGGGCAATTCCGAGGGCATAGGGGTTTATCTTTTCTAGCTGTGCAAAGAGGCTGATCCATGTATTGTAGAATGACTGGCCTTTGGCGAAGCTTATGCCGGTAACGCTTTTTAGTTGGCTGGTCATAACCAAGATTGCCGAGCCAGCAGTAAAGCCTGTTATTACCGAATGGGAGACGAAGTTGATCAGTGATCCCAGCCGTAGTGCGCCAAAGATGAGCTGGTATACGCCTGCCAAAAAAGTGACCATGAGTGCCATGGAGATGAATTCAGGTGTGCCTGCCTCCGCAAAGCGACTGACGCTGGCAAAGACAATGATGGAGATGGCGGTCGTTGGCCCTGAAACAAGATGGTAGGATGATCCGAAGAGGGCGGCTATGATGGGGATGACAATGGCGGTATAGAGTCCGTATTGAGGCGGAAGTCCGGCAATTGTTGCAAAGGCAACGCCCTGAGGAAGGACAATGATAGCTCCTGTAAGACCTGCCATGAAATCAAGCTTTACTGTTTCGGCATTGAGGAGCTTGAACCATTGGGTACAGGGGAAAAACTTTTTTATAGTCATAGTTGCACTGTGAATTATTAGTTTTTCTAAGGTTATGTATCAGTTCTACTGTTATAATTTTTACCTCTTCTTCTTCTTACATGCCAGTGAAAAAAAACATAGAGTGTTGATGAGGAGGGGGCGCGGGGTGTTGGTTGATGCTTCTGTTTGTTTTAGCGGATTTTTTAAAGTTGGCCAGGTCTCTCTTTTTGTTGACAGGGTTGGCGTTTTGAGGAGAGATGGATAATGAGGAAAAAATCATCTACAAAAGATGTTACATCCCTACTTCCGGGTCTTGTTCGTGCTAAGGGATGGGAGGTAGAGCTAGAACGTTACGATGTCTTTCGTAATTGGGAAAAGCTACTTGGTGAAGAGGTGGCAGGCTGTTCTGCTCCCCTTAAGGTAGAGCGAAATATACTTTGGGTGGAGGTAGAAAACTCTGTGTGGCTGCAACAGCTTCAATATCAGAAGGCGTGGATGCTTGATGAAATAAACGCCTTTTTGAAGCTCTCTAGTCTTGCTGACATAAAGTTATTAATCAAGAGTGGACGTCCTAAGGAAGAGAAAGAAGAAACTCGGATTGATTACAAGCCGCCAGCGGCCGCGGAGTTTGAAAAGTTTAAAGAAAAAACAGCCTGGATAGAGGATGAGGCCAGTCGTGAGGCCCTGCAAAATTTTTGGTATCTTTTTCATGCATGTAAGCGTAAATAAAAAAGTTGAGTTCACCTAGAGGCTATCTCCTTGGCAAAAGGGTTTTTTTTGCCTTGTTGTGAGGGAGCTTTCTTGTGATTTGACCTCTCTTGGTGGTAGAGAGGTCAAAAAAAATGTTGCTTTTTTAAAAACAACTATTAGTATGTCACACGTCTTGAAGATGAGACCTTATGCGCCCGTAGCTCAGCTGGATAGAGCAACGGACTTCTAATCCGTAGGCCGCTGGTTCGAATCCAGCCGGGCGCACCAATAAATATAAGGACGTGCAGTTTTTTGTTTGCAGGTACCTTTTTATTTTTCTGATCTTCTTCAGCGCTTATAGATCTTTCTTGTTCCTTTGGGACTGGAGTTTGAAATGAGTTGTTGGGTTGGTTGGGAGCATCGTTGGGGAAAAAGTTTTTTCGACGATTATAAAAGATCCTATTGGGATGCAAGCATCTTTATAGGACACATTAAAATAGTGGCAAGCATTTTATTTAGCTTGCCCTGTTTCAGCACTTTAGGTAAAGAAAAATTGTCGGATTTTATATATGTTGGACGCTTTCAGCATGGCAAGTACTACCTCTTGTTTGGAACATTAAACTTTATTTAGGAGATTTGTCATGGCTGAAGGAATTGTAAAATGGTTTAACGATGCGAAAGGTTTTGGTTTTATCGAGCAAGAAGGTGGAGATGACCTTTTCGTACACCACACCAGCATCAACGCTTCCGGTTTCAAAACCCTCGAAGAAGGTGCTCGCGTATCTTTTGATATCGAGGAAGGTCAAAAAGGACCTGCAGCTGCGAACGTTACCGCACTGTAATTCTTTTCGATATAGCTTGAGTAAGTCTCTCTGAGATTTATTTAGCTTCTGCATTGTAAAAGCCCCTTAGGATTTATCCTAAGGGGCTTTTTCTGTTTTAGCGACCATGAAGCGGTTGTGGTTATATAGACGCCTACTGCCTTGTTCCAGCCTTCACTCTGCCCACCAGACCGCTTTCTAGACGTACCTTGATTCCATGGGGATGGGTGGCAGACTTTGTTAAAATATCTTTCACCGTACCCTCGGTGAGTTTTCCGGATCGTTGATCTTCTTTGAGTACGATGGATACCTTGAGGCCCATTTGGATATCGGCTCTTTTTGTTCCATTAATCATTTTGAAATACCTTTTTTAAGATTTGTTGAAATTCTTCGTAATGGGGTAGCATTTTTACCAGCCATTGTAATTGGTTTTGCTTGAGGCTGCCGGTTCATGCTAAAGATAGTAAGTGATAATATCTAAAGCAAGCTTTGACCGCTAACCTCTTTTTGCAGATCCGCAGGTTTTAATGTGAGAGGTTTTGTGCGTCTTTTTTTTAGATAACATATCCATAGACTTATTCTTTCTGGTGATTATTTGGTAAACTACGGGATATCGGACCTATAATTCTGTTACTGTTTTTAGCCTTGGGCGGAGGTGGCGAGTCTTGGAAATGATCAAAGTGAGAGGTAGGCAAAAATTCTCTTTACATTTTAAAAATTAGACAGTACCTTTGTTCTTAATGGCTGGTGAGCAGGATAAACATTGAGCAATTTGCCGTTCATTAACAACACAAAAGGTAATGCTGTTGCCTGGTGGGATGTTGTTTAGAAGGCCCCTTATGGGGAATAATTGAGATATAGGTTGGGGAAAAGTGTTTTCCTCTGCTGCTTTTTATAAAATAGTGGTAAGCACTAACTGCTTGCCCAGTTTCACCACTTTAGGTAAAGAAAAAATTGTCAAATGCTATATTTGTTGAATGTATTCAGCGTGACAACTACTACCTTGGTTTGGAACATTAAACTTCATTTAGGAGATCTGTCATGGCTGAAGGAATTGTAAAATGGTTTAACGATGCGAAAGGTTTTGGTTTTATCGACCAAGAAGGTGGAGATGACCTTTTCGTACACCACACCAGCATCAACGCTTCTGGTTTCAAAACTCTCGAAGAAGGTGCTCGCGTATCTTTTGATATCGAGGAAGGTCAAAAAGGACCTGCAGCTGCGAACGTTACCGCACTGTAATTCTTTTCGATTGAGTTAGAGTCAGGTCTCTCTGAGACTCATTCAGCTTCTGCATTGTAAAAGCCCCTTGAAATTAATTTTTCAAGGGGCTTTTTTTATGTTCTTGCTACTGTGTCGCACATTCTATTTGTCGCCACTTGGCTTCTTGGGTCCACGTGAATTAGGTCTGGAACCTTGTCGGCGCGTCCGTCCCTCGGTGTTCTTTTTGGGACTTTTAGCCCGAAATGGACGTGTATTCAGACAAGATTCAGGCAGGGGATGAACCGGCTCAAAACCCTCCACGGACTTGCGTGGAAGTATTTTTTTGATCAGTCTTTCAATATCGGCAAGTAGTGCAAACTCATCGGCGCAGACCAAAGAGATTGCCTCCCCTGAGGCACCTGCTCGGCCTGTACGTCCAATTCGGTGTATATAATCTTCCTGTACATGGGGAAGGTCAAAATTGACCACATGGGGGAGCAGGTCAATGTCCAGACCCCTGGCCGCAATATCCGTCGCCACTAAAATTTGCACAGTACCGTTTTTAAATTCGGCCAGGGCCTTGGTGCGTGCGCTTTGGCTTTTGTTGCCATGAATTGCCGCCGCATTGATGCCCTTTTTCTGTAACTGACCTACCAGGCGGTTTGCTCCATGTTTTGTCTTGCTGAAGACCAGAGTCTGGCCCCATTTATTGTCGCGGATGAGTTGGATGAGCAGGGCTGGTTTCTGTTTCTTGTCCACCGGGTAGATGCACTGATCAATTATTTCTACGGTGCTATTGGGTGGCGTTACTGAAATCTCGACGGGATTGTTAAACATTCCCCGAGCGAGGTTATTGATGCTAGAGGAAAAGGTCGCAGAAAACATCAGGTTCTGACGTTCCTTGGGTAAGAAGGCTAAAACTTTTCTAATATCGTTGATAAAGCCCATATCTAACATTCGATCGGCCTCATCTAAGACTAATATTTCCAACCTGTTAAACTTTATCGCATTTTGGCGATGGAGATCGAGTAGACGACCGGGTGTTGCCACCAGAATATCAACTCCCCCGCGCAACCTCTTCATCTGGGGATTTATATTCACCCCACCAAAGATTACGGCGGAGGTCAGGGATAGACCCTTGCCGTAGGTGGTGACGCTCTCACCAATCTGGGCTGCCAGTTCACGGGTGGGCGTTAAGATGAGTACTCTTGCCTGATTTGCCTGGACTCGGCGCTTACTTTGGGAGAGTAGTTCCAGGATGGGCAGGGTGAATGCAGCCGTCTTGCCGGTACCAGTTTGGGCCGCAGCCATGACGTCTTTGCCTTCCATTATCACGGGGATCGCCTTGGCTTGAATGGGCGATGGTGTGTCGTAGCCCTTTTCGGCTACGGCCTTAAGAAGCGGGGCGGAGAGGCCCAGGGTGTTAAAACTCATAGTATTTTCTCTTGTTAATACGTAATATTTTATAAACCATCCACCAGTTCTTATTTGCTCGTGGACGGGTATATGACCATTCTTCTAATCAAACTGGATCAAGGGTCAATGTGGATGCCAGGTAAGAGTTGCTTCATGTTTTGCGCCTGCCAGTATACACTATGCCTCTTCCATTTTAGCTATATTAATTTAAAGCAAAGATGGGGGAGCTTGAACGGCTAATGAACCTGTGCTCTCTAGCATTTGTTACATTTTTTTCTTTCTGCGATCAAACTCCTCTCTTGAGTCAATGCAGGTAGTTAAATCTTTTAAAATGCCATTTCTCAGGCTGTAAATCCAACCGTGAATGGAAAGTTCAGCACCTTTTTTCCAGGCATTTTGAACGATGGTGGTATTGCAGACATTGGTTACCTGTTCAATGACATTGAGCTCACAGAGCAGGTTGAATTTTTTGTCGGGTTCAAGATCCTTAAGCTTGTCGGCATTGAGACGAATAACATCTTTAACATGACGAAGCCAGTTATCGATTAAGCCATGCTCAGCATCTTCCATGGAGGCCTTGATACCACCGCAACCATAATGGCCACAGACAATAATGTGTTTCACCTTTAAAACGTCAACTGCATACTGTAGTACCGAAAGGCAGTTGAGATCTGTATGGACGACAACGTTTGCAATATTGCGATGAACAAAGACATCGCCTGGTGGTAAATTTGTTATCTGGTTTGCAGGTACTCTGCTATCTGAGCAACCAATCCACAGGTAGTCAGGAGAGTGCTCTTTTGACAGCTGGGGGAAAAAATCAGGATCCCTCTCTTTGATCTTGTTGGCCCATTCCAGATTTCTCTCAAAGAGATGCTTTAATGTCTTCAAAACTTTATATTCTCCTCTCTCAATGCCAGTAAGGTTCAATTCATCGTTGAGAATTATCCGTTGTTGGTATTCGCGACTCTATATACTCAGTTAGGCTTGATTCTGCTTGATATTTTAATGAGGTAACAGCTTATATCTCTTCTCTAACGAATCAAAATATTACCGCATTTTTTGGCAATATTTGTAATGTGGTGGAATACGATCAGGTAGGTCTTCTTGTTTTTTCACCACTCTTTTTGTTAAATAAGGTATTTCTGATATAGGATAGTGCAAGGGGAGGTCTTTTTTTAGCTGTGCTCTTCTCTTTTCGGGGCTAACCAGTATTGCTCATGTTCTGATAATTCCCAGGCAAAGTAGGTAAAATCTATATGGGTGCTGTTGGCGAGCTGGTCATGATTATAGAGTTTGATGATGAGTTCTCGAATAATGAAGATTATTGCTGGGGCAGTCATATTGTGCAGTCGGATGCGCTCTGCCTTGAACTAGTCGATAAAACTACGGAAGAGTTCGAGTATAAGCCAAAAAACTCGGATCCGTCACTGGATGGGAGAGAATCAGATCAATTTGATCCCGACTGAGGAGCATCTTTGTGCTGACTGAGTCATATGTGGGGGTAGTATTTAATTTGTATTAAGGTTGGATTGGTTTTTGCTATAGGTGCTGATTGCCAATTATCGAGGGGCGCGGAGATACATGAGACGGATGTTTCTCAGTTGATATGTATCTACTGGTATGCAGGAGATCGTAGAAGAAATTGGCCTGAGGAGTACCTTGCCAAATAGTTTGTTGGCTTCTTGAGGAGTTTTCTTTTTTAAAGAGGCTGTTGTTGTATGTGCTTGTAAATCTTGTCTCCACCCGGACACAAGGCCTTACAGTTAGAACATCGTAAAAGGAGAGGAGTTATAACTTATCCCCTCCTTTTTTAATTACCTATTGGCTTGAAATTATGAGAAGGCAGTTTCGCCCTTAGAAGTTAATAGCTGTTCCGTCGTGACAGGCCTGGAAGTTGGCCTTGATCTCTGCAAATTCCGGTTTTCTTGGGTTGAAAAGGGTACAGGGATCTTTCATTGCATTTTCAGTCAGCGTATCCAATTTTTCTTCCCACTCTTTTTCATCAATGCCATACTCTTTCAGTGAACCTGCAACGCCTGTTGATGCACGCAGATCAGATACTTCCTGGGCAAAATCTTCAGCAGATGATTTACCGAATAAGGCTGCCAGGGCCTCATATTTGTCAGTTGCCTTGGAGTTGAAGCGAATGACGTTAGGCATCAGGATGGCGTTGCCGCAACCGTGTGCTACTCCGAAGGTACCCCCATCTGATGGGACATGGCGTGAACAATTCCCAACCATACGTTGGTAAATGCCATACCTGCCATACAGGAGGCATCGTGCATTGCCTGGCGAGCGTCTAGATTATTTGGCTCTTCAACTGCAGTGGCAAGATTTTTGAAGACCAACTCAATAGAACCCTTGGCCAAAGAGTCGTTATAACGGTCTGCAATATTAGATGCATAGGCTTCTACTCCATGACTCAGGGCATCAAGTCCGGTATTGGCAGTAACATGTTTAGGCATGCTGGCACAAAGCTCACCGTCAATAATAGCTACATCAGGGGTTAATTTGTGAGAGACGATAGGGTATTTTGTCCCTTTTGCTCTATCTGTAATCACGGCAAGACCTGTGACTTCGGTGCCGGTGCCACTCGTTGAGGGAATTGCAACGAAGATAGCCTTGTTGCGCATGGGCTTGACGGCGAACGGAGCAGCCAGTTCTTCAAGCTTTGAATCTGGATACTCATAAAAAATCCACATTGCCTTGGCCGCATCAATTGCTGAACATCCACCTAAGCCGATGATAATATCAGGCTGTTCCTGGGTGAAGAAATCAGCACCTAGCAAAACCGTTTCAATGGATGGATCTGCCTCTACACCGGAAAAAACAGCAGATGCAATATTTGCTTCAGATAAGAAATTCTGAGCTTTTGTCAAAACCCCGTTGTTCTTCACTGAGTTGCCACCGATAACAATAACTGCTTTGCTACCCTTTAACCCTTTAACCCTTTAACCCTTTGAGATTCTCAAGAGTTCCTAGACCGTGAAAGATTTCTTTTGGGACGATAAACTTTGCCATGATTTTCCTACCTCTTTTGTGTTAGTAGGTGCTGCTGTAAGAACAAAACCGGAATTGCTCCGATGATTCTTTGTTAAGCGATCTGTTCAGGATTAACGCGCTCAATCACTACTGCTTTTTTTTTCTCAGCCGATCATCGAATCAGGGTGCCTGGAGGCGTTAGCTTGCTTGAGAGGGGTATTAACATCTTTGGAAAGGGCCTGTAAAGTAGGCACCTTTTGGTGAGGCAGTATGGTTTTGGTTTTATAGTATGCAAAAGGTAACCGCCTTCTGTGTTGGATAAAATTGATCTAAAATTAGATAGTTGCTCGTCGGTGTCGAGGCTAGGAAAAAGCATGATTTTTTTCAAATTGTATGATATCTCCCTCGGTGGAGAGATAAAGAAATATTGTTCAAAAAATGGTCTGGAAAAATTTTATGCCTGAGGATAGGACACATAAGGTCAGCTGTAGTAGCTATGTATATGAGGTGGAGGTCGCCTTTGAGATGTTATCAGGAAAGTGGATACCGCTTATCGTCTGGACACTTTTAACAGAGGGGACGAAGAGATTTGGCGAACTAAGAAAGAAGATGCCGGCTGTAACTCAGAAGATGCTCACCCAGCAACTCCGGACGCTTGAGAGGCATGGCATTGTCAGTTGAAAAGTTTACCCTGAGGTCCCACCCGTTGTTGAATACTCTTTGACAGAAATCGGTCAAAAATTATTGCCTATATTAAAAGACCTTAACGGTTGGGCCGTAGAGTATTTATCAATTCGAAATGATAATGAGCTGAACGATTAGTTAGCCGCTCCATGCCCATGGGACGTGGTGAAAAATTATTTGAGCTGTGTGGTTAGAGAAAAAAAGCTTGACGATAACGTGTGGTTATTTTACCATATGATCAAACAAAGGAGTAATATGACAGAAAAACAAAAGGCATTAATAGAGGCAAAGGCAAATGTACTCAAGGCCCTGGGCCATCCCACCAGATTGTGGATGTCAGAGCAACTGGCCGATGGAGAAAAATGCGTCTGTGAGCTTGCCGCGTCAATAGATGCAGATTTTTCCACGGTCTCCAAACACCTTTTGGTGTTGAAGCAGGCTGGCGTTGTGGCAGATGAAAAACGGGGCAAACAGGTCTATTATAGCCTCAGGGTTCCCTGTATCCTGAATTTCATGCCCTGTGTTGAGGCTGTGATAAAGGCAAAGGCAGAAGAGCATTTAAACTTACTGTAGTATTTTTTTTCTTAAACATTTGGTTAAAAGGCCAAGTGACAAAATGTGGTGATAGGATATGAACTGGAAAACCGAATGGAAGAGCCTTGGTTGGATTGTGGCGGTGTTTATTGCATGCTTTTATCTGCCAGTGGGTAACCCACGATTTGACAATGCCATGCTGGAGGCCTTTCATCTGGTTAAGTGGTACGCCCAGGAACATGTTCTGCTCTGTCTTGTCCCGGCATTTTTTATCGCAGGGGCAATTGGTGTTTTTGTCAGTCAGGCGTCGGTTATGAAATACCTTGGCGCTGGAGCAAATAAGTTTCTTGCCTACGGTGTTGCCTCTGTTTCCGGTACAATTCTGGCAGTATGTTCCTGTACCATCCTTCCTCTCTTTGCCGGTATTTATCGTATGGGTGCTGGACTTGGGCCGGCCACCGCATTTCTCTATTCAGGTCCTGCCATTAATGTCCTGGCCATAGTCTTGACGGCAAATGTTCTCGGCCCTGAATTGGGCATTGCCCGTGGCATTGGTGCAATTTTCTTTAGTGTAATCATTGGCCTGTCAATGGCCTTTATTTTCAGAAAAGAGGAAAACAAGAAAATTGCCCTGCAGATGGCCATGCCGGTAGAAGAGGCAAGCCGGCCGCTCTGGAAGAACGGATTATACTTTTTTTCCATGGTGGCCATTCTTGTCTTTGTGAACTGGGGAAAGCCACAGGAAACGGAGGGGCTCTGGGCCGCAATTTACTCGGCAAAGTGGCTGGTCACCTCGGGTTTTGCCATAATGTTTGGCCTGATTTTAGTTCGCTGGTTCAAGATCGCCGCCTGGAAGGTGCTTGCTGTGGCGGCACTTGTGACAGCCGCAGCACTGGTTCTCCCGGCTCATCCAACCTTTGCCTTCACCATAGGCTTTATTGGCCTTTCAGTTATTACCAGTTGTGAAAGTGGTGAGGCAGGTGAGTGGTTTACCTCATCCTGGGGGTTTGCCAAGCAGATTTTACCGCTTCTCCTCATTGGTGTCCTCATTGCGGGAGCACTCTTGGGCAGAGTTGGTAACGAGGGTTTGATTCCCTCTGAGTGGGTGGCAAGAGCCGTTGGCGGAAACTCTCTTCGGGCAAACTTCTTTGCCTCTTTCGCTGGAGCATTTATGTACTTTGCCACCCTTACCGAGGTGCCGATCTTGCAGGGACTGATCGGTAACGGTATGGGAAAAGGTCCGGCACTTGCCCTCTTGTTGGCGGGACCTGCCCTGAGTCTGCCCAATATGTTGGTGATACGAAGTGTCATAGGCACCAAGAAGACAGCTGTCTTTGTTGCTCTGGTAGTTGTTATGGCAACGATAAGCGGTATGATTTTTGGTACATATTATTAATTCATTACATAGGAATAGAAAATGAAAATTCAAATACTTGGACCTGGTTGTCCAAAATGTAAACAACTTGAAGAGGCGGCCGAGGTAGCGGCTCAGGAATTTGGTGCAGACTATCAGATTGAAAAAGTTTCAGATATAAATGAGATCATGAGCTTTGGGGTCATGATGACACCTGCAATTGCCGTTGATGGAGAGGTGAAGAGTGTGGGCAAGGTGCTGTCAAAGGATGAAATCATAGCCTTTTTAAAATAAACGAAAGATTGGGGTAAACAATGCTTCAGACAATACCAACCTGTGGGTGTAGCTGTAATAGTAGTGCTTCCAGATTAATATTTTCATGTTCCGGTTGTCATGATGTGGGGGACTTATCGGATCGTGTTGCCCGTAAGATGGAAAAAGATGGTTTGGGTAAAATGGCATGTCTGGCCGGAATTGGTGGTCGGGTCAGTGGCCTTATGATGTCTGCCGAGGCCGCATCAGCAATAGTGGCAATCGATGGTTGTGCCCTTAACTGTGCTCAAAAAACCTTGTCACAGGCTGGCTTTGACCGGGTGACTCATCTCTGCCTTGCCGATTTGGCCTTCAAAATTGGTGGTACTGAGGTGACCGATGAGGCCATTGCCAGGGTTGTTCAACATGTAAATGATATCTCATAGGAGGCGGATATTCTAATTAAGAAGGCATATTTAGTCCTGCTCACCCTTTTTATGCTCTGCTTATCTGTGCCCTCTCTCTCCTTCGCCGAAGGCATGGACAGTAAACAGATACCGGTGCCGGGCATGGTAACCATGGTGGATATAGGTGCCAAAAAATGTATCCCATGCAAGATGATGGCACCCATCATTGAGGAGTTGCAGGTAGAGTATAAGGATCGGGTAGCTGTGATTTTTATTGATGTTTGGCAAAATCCTGAAAAGGGCAGAAGATTTGCCATAAACACTATCCCGACTCAAATATTTTACGATGATAAGGGCAAGGAGGTGCGGCGGCACGTCGGTTTTTTGGATAAAAAATCCATAGTGGCCATCTATGATGAGCTTGGGGTTAAGTAGTTCATGGATCAAATTTTTTTAACAATCAATAGCTGGATGAGCCAAGGCCTCTTACTGGGGGCACTTGGTTGTTTTTTATGGGGAATGGTGAGTGTGCTTTTCAGTCCCTGTCACTTAGCATCAATTCCATTAATTATCAGCTATGTTGCAGGAGAAAAGAGGGTAATAGCGGGTCGCCTGGCGACAATTTATGCCATTGTCTTTACCATCGGCCTCTTTATCACCATTGCGGTAATTGGAGTCATATGCTCATTGCTCGGCAGGATGTTGGGTGACGTCGGCCCTTATATGAATCTTGTGGTGGGGGCGATACTTCTCTGGGTCTCTCTGGATTTCTTAGGCATTGCGAAATGCTCGATTTCTGGTGGCTTGATGGCAAAGATGCAGGTTAGGGGGGTGCCAGGGGCATTTATCCTTGGTCTCTCCTACGGCATTCTCTCGGGCTCATGTACCTTTGGCTTTATTGCCCCTATACTTGCCATCATTACTGTGCAGGAACAGTTTGTTACCGGAGTGGTATTTATCATACTCTTTGGTCTTGGCCACTGTATGCCCATTGCTCTGGCGGGAAGTTCAGCTGCGCTGATAAAGAGCTGCCTCGCCAATAGTGTCTGGCAGAGGGGCAGTGTCATTTTTAGAAGGCTTGCCGGCCTCTGTATTGGTGGATTGGCTGTTTATTTCATAGGCGGCCCATGGCTTTAATGGGGTAAGTGTGGGCCCTCTGCGATGAGTCAGGGGGGAGAGGATTGGCCCCCCCTCCCCTGCGCCAAGATGGACCTATTCCCTGCTAGAGAGCGGCCCTGTAAATTTCTTTTACGTCGCTGTCTCTGAGACAGCGTGGATTGGTCAGGCCACAGATATCTTTCTGGGCATTTACCGTCATGATATCGATGTCTTTTTCCTCAACATCTTTACCATAACGTCTGCCCAGCTCAACAAGCCCTGCTGGTATGCCAACATCCTGAGAGAGCTGTTCTATGGACTCAATGGCAAGTTCTGCCGCATCACGCTGAGAGAGTCCTTTGATATCTTCGCCCAGCAGTTCTGCAATTTTTGCATAACGCGCGACCTTGGCAATCAGGTTAAAGCGACTTACATGGGGGAGGAGGATGGCGTTACATTCACCATGGGGTAGATCGTAGAAACCGCCAAGCTGATGGGCCATGGCGTGTACGTGGCCAAGGCTTGCATTGTTGAAGGCCATGCCGCCAAGGTATTGGGCGTAGCACATACCCTCCCGCGCATTGATGTCGCTGCCATTGGCGACGGCTGGGCGGAGGTGTTGAGAAATGAGTTGGATAGATTTCTCTGCAGCGGAGTCGGTCAGTGGGGTTGCCGCAGTTGATACATAGGCTTCAACTGAGTGAGTAAGGGCATCCATGCCGGTGGCTGCGGTAAGTGCTGGTGGCATTCCCATCATCAGCATTGGATCATCAAGGGCGATACCCGGGGTTACTCGCCAATCGGCGATGGCCATCTTTACCCTACGGCGGGTATCGGTGATAACAGCAAATCTAGTCATCTCAGATGCTGTGCCTGCCGTGGTGTTTACGGCAATATAGGGTGGCATTGGCTTGGTGGCTTTATCCACTCCCTCATAATCATTAATTCTACCGCCGTTGGCAACAACAAGGCCAATTCCCTTACCACAATCGTGGGATGAACCACCCCCAAGGGTGATAAGACTATCACAACCATTTCTCTTGTATACATCTATGCCTTCATGGACATTAATGTCTGTTGGATTGGGAACAGTCTTATCATATATCGCATATTCCATTCCTGCTCCGTCACAGAGATCAGTGATCTGTTTGGTGATGCCAGCGCCTGTGATGCCCTTATCGGTGACGATGAGGGGCTTTCTGCCACCAAGTGACTGTATGCGTGCAGGGATTTCCCGGGCAGCACCAATGCCGATAAGAGTCACACTTGGAATGAAAAAACCGTATACTTGCTCTTGAATAGCCATGATAGTCCTCGCTTATGTGGTTTAGTTGCACAGCATGTGTCGATCCATATCTTTGTTATAGCAAGTGCTGTGCCAGAATGTTTTTTGCTATTATTACATAAGCTTGGGATGGTTTGCCGCTTTGTACGAGGGACAATTTTTCCTGCACCTCTGTTTCATGGGAGTGAGGAGGGGAGTGGAAGGAGGGTTTTTGTAAGTTAATATTACGTTAATACAGCTGGTTAGCTGGCCGTGGGGCAGAATGGCCCATAGAAGAATTAAAATGGGGCATTATGTCTCCCCTATTTCGTTAGGATAGCCGTTTGTAGCCCTGTGAGGTTTTGTCCCGGGGGAGCAGTCGCTTGGCCTATGGCAATAAAAAAAGGCCAGATCACTAGGTGATCTGGCCTTTCTGGGGAGGATTACTCCTCTGGCAAACTCTGAGATGGATCGTGCCCCTAGAGAGCAGCTTTATATATATTTTTTACATCGATATCTCTAAGGATACGTGGATTGGTAAGGCCACAGGCATCTTTTTGGGCATTAGCTGTCATGGTGTCGATGTCTTCTGCTTCTACATCTTTGCCATAACGTCTGCCTAGCTCTTTAAGGCCAGATGGAATACCAACATCTTTAGAAAGTTGCTCTATGGATTGAATGGCAAGCTCTGCCGCATCACGTTCTGAAAGTCCAGCGACATCTTCACCCAGTAATTCTGCAATTTTTGCATAACGTCCAACCTTGGCAATAAGGTTAAAGCGACTCACATGGGGAAGGAGGATGGCATTACACTCGCCATGGGGCAGGTCGTAGAAACCGCCAAGCTGATGAGCCATAGCATGAACGTGACCAAGACTTGCATTGTTGAATGCCATGCCGCCAAGGTACTGGGCGTAGCACATGCCCTCTCGTGCATCAATGTCACTGCCATTAGCAACGGCAGGACGAAGATGTTGGGAGATGAGTTGAATAGATTTTTCTGCAGCAGAGTCGGTAAGTGGGGTAGCTGCAGTAGAAACATAGGCTTCAATTGAGTGAGTGAGTGCGTCCATACCAGTGGCTGCGGTAAGTGCAGGTGGCATTCCCATCATTAACATTGGATCATCGAGGGCGATACCTGGAGTTACTCGCCAATCAACGATGGCCATTTTTACCTTACGGCTGGTATCGGTGATGATACAGAAACGAGTCATCTCAGAGGCTGTACCTGCTGTGGTGTTTACTGCAATATAAGGAGGCATTGCCTGGGTAGACTGATCTACTCCTTCGTAATCATGAATGGTGCCACCGTTGGCAATAACAAGGCCAATGCCTTTGCCGCAATCGTGGGATGAACCACCGCCAAGGGTGATAAGACTATCACACTCACCATCTTTATATGCCTGTTCACCTTCAGCAACATTGAGATCGGTTGGATTGGGGATAGTCTTGTCATATATTACGTATGTCATTCCTGCCGCATCACAGAGATCGGTGATCTGCTTGGTGATTCCAGCGCCAGTAATTCCTTTATCAGTAACAATGAGAGGCTTTTTTCCACCAAGTGACTGGAGGCGTGCAGGGATTTCTTTAGCAGCGCCAATACCGATAAGAGTTACGCTTGGGATAAAAAAACCGTTTACTTGTTCACGAATAGCCATGATTTCTCCTCACTTGTCTGGTTTGTATTTGTATGACATGTATTGATATATGCCATTACACATATTGATATATGTCTTTTTTAAAGCAATAGGCATGCCAGTTTGTGTTTGTGCCTTATTTCCGATGGATGGGGTGATGGAGCGTTTTGTGGGGGGAACGTTTTTGTCCCTTGGGGTGAGAAAAATTAGTTGATATTAATTTATGACAAAAAGATGTAGTTCGTTTTGTTGCGATTAATTGATGGCTTAGGTCGGTGTGGGACAAAAAGTCCCAGTGTGAATTCTAAATGGGGCATTTTGTCTCTTCGCTTTTGTTGCTTTTCTCGTTGCTGCTTGAGACCTGCTTTATAGGAAGCTAACTGTTGATGAGCTGTTCTGATAATTGGCTGATTTTTTCTATTGGCGTAGGACAAAAAAAAACCAGATCACCTCAGGTGATCTGGTCCTCTAAGAGAGATGCCTCTCTTGTAAGTTCTCTGTTTTGCTTTCTAGAGAGCAGCCTTGTAAATTGCTTTTACATCAGCATCTCTGAGGCCACGTGGATTGGTAAGGCCACAGGCATCTTTTTGGGCATTCGCTGTCATGATATCGATGTCTTTCTCTTCTACATCCTTGCCATAACGTCTGCCTAATTCCTTAAGGCCTGCTGGAATACCAACATCCTGGGCGAGCTGTTCTATGGATTGGATGGCAAGCTCTGCCGCATCACGCTGTGAAAGTCCGGTGATATCTTCGCCCAACAGTTCTGCAATTTTTGCATAACGTCCAACCTTGGCAATAAGGTTAAAGCGACTTACGTGGGGAAGGAGGATTGCATTACATTCGCCATGGGGCAGGTCGTAGAAACCGCCAAGCTGATGAGCCATAGCATGGACGTGACCAAGACTTGCATTGTTGAATGCCATACCGCCAAGGTACTGGGCGTAGCACATACCCTCTCGGGCGTTGATGTCACTGCCATTGGCAACGGCAGGGCGAAGATGTTGGGCAATGAGCTGAATTGATTTTTCTGCAGCGGAGTCGGTAAGTGGGGTGGCCGCAGTTGAAACATAGGCTTCAATTGAGTGAGTAAGAGCGTCCATACCTGTGGCTGCGGTAAGTGCTGGTGGCATTCCCATCATTAACATTGGATCATCGAGGGCGATACCCGGGGTTACTCGCCAGTCAACGATGGCCATTTTTACCTTACGGCTGGTATCGGTGATGATACAGAAACGGGTCATTTCAGAGGCTGTGCCTGCAGTGGTGTTTACGGCAATATATGGAGGCATTGGCTTGGTGGATTGATCTACCCCCTCGTAGTCATGAATCTTGCCACCGTTGGCAATAACAAGGCCGACGCCTTTACCACAATCATGGGATGAACCGCCACCGAGGGTAATAAGACTATCACAACCATTTTTGCTATAGGCCTCTACACCGTGAGCAACATTAATATCGGTTGGATTTGGAATAGTCTCATCGTATACAGCATATTCCATTTTTGCCGCATCACAGAGATCGGTGATCTGTTTGGTGATTCCAGCGCCTGTAATGCCTTTGTCTGTTACAATCAGAGGCTTTTTGCCACCAAGTGATTGGAGGCGGGCAGGGATTTCTTTAGCAGCGCCAATGCCGATAAGAGTTACACTGGGAATGAAATAACCGTATACTTGCTCTCGAATAGCCATGAATTTTTTCCTCATTTGTATGGGTTGTCTGTGCATTATACGTCTTGCTACATGTCTTTATACAAGCAAGAGACATGCCACTTTCTTTTTTGTGTATAGGACAGGGTCTTGTCCATATGGCCATTTTTAGGAGGGGACATTTTGCCTTCCATTTTGATTTATGGGAGGAAGAGATGTGAGGAAATGTCGAGTCTTGTTGAGTAGTAGTGTTGGTGTTTTGTTTGAGATTACAGTATGTTGTCCTGTAGGTGGGGCAGAATAACCCACGGATGAACCTTAATGGGACATTTTGTCTCCCCTTTTTGTTCTATTATACAGAAAGAGGGGGAGACGTCTGGCTTAGCTTTGCCTATTCGATATTAAATTTTGCCAATTTTCTATAGAGTGTCTTTCTGCTGATGCCGAGCATCTCTGAGGTCTTCTGCCGATTTCCCTGGTGGAAGTTGAGAATTTTGAGGATGTGTTCCCGTTCGATGGATTCAAGGGATAAATTTGGCACCTCTTTTGCGTCACCGAGGAGCTCGGTTGGCAGGCAACGAATGGTGATTAGGTCGTTTTCTGCCAGGATGGTGGCGCGCTCTATAACATTTCGTAACTCACGGACATTGCCTGGCCAGTTGTGGGCAAGGATGGTGCTCATGGCGCTATCATCAATAATATAGTGGCGGCCCTTCTGGGTGAGACGGGTAAGAAAAAAATCAACGAGCAGAGGCAGGTCCTCTTTGCGTTCGCGAAGGGGGGGGACATGGATTTGAAAGGCATTGATTCTATTGCGAAAGGCCTCGTTAAATCGTTCTTCTCCTTCGCTCTCTAGTAGGTCTCGGTTAGTGGCAAAGATAAAACGAACATCTACTTGATGTTCTAGCTTTTCTCCTACCCCGCGATAGCGTTGAGTTTCAAGCACTCGAAGCAGGGAGGCCTGAACGGCCAGAGGAAGTTCGCCAATCTCATCGAGGAAGAGGGTGCCTTTATCGGCATGGGCCAAGAGGCCATCGTGGGCAGAATCGGCACCGGTAAAGGCCCCCTTTGCATAGCCGAAGAGTTCACTGCGGGAGAGTTCCTTCTGTATCGTTGCACAATTTTTTATCACTATCTCTCTGTCTGCCCTAGTGGATTTTTGATGAATAAGCTGGGCAATAACGTCTTTTCCCACCCCGGATTCTCCGGTAAGGAGGACAGATATTTGGGCCGGGGCGACCTTGTCTACCAGAAAACGGATTTCCTGAATAGCCGGAGAATCGCCAATAAACTGTACAGGGGTTTTCCCTGCCAATTTAACCATCTTCTCCTGGGCAGCCCGTGATAATTGGGTTCGCAGATGAGCTTTTTTTATCAGGAGGTCAAGCTTGTCGAGATCAAAGGGCTTTTGGATGAAATCGCAGATGCCGAATTTCATGGCCTTGACGGCTGTATCGACATCTCCGTGGCCGGAAATCATGATTATCTGGGCATGGCTAATCTGTTCTTTCATTTGGACTAGAAGGTCGAGCCCCTCAACATCGGGAAGACGTAGGTCCATAATGATAACATCAATCTGATTTTGACTTGCCAGTTCGAGAGCTTCCTTGCCACATTCGGCGAGGAGGATCTTGCGTTCAGGGGAACGGAGTTCCTTCTCGAGGAGTCTGCGGATGCTTCTCTCATCATCGATGACGAGGATGGAGTATTCTTGTTCATTCATTACAAAATAGCCTCCGGTAATAAGACAGTAAAAGAGGCGCCTTTTTCTTGGTTATTTAAAGCAGTTATTGTGCCTTGGTGATTACTGACAATGCCGTAACAGGTAGAGAGGCCAATACCGGTGCCCTGGCCAACCTGTTTGGTGGTGAAAAAGGGGTCAAATATTTTTTCCAGAATCTCTTCTGCAATGCCAGAGCCGGTGTCTTTAAAGATCAACTTCACTGTATTGTCCATGCCTTTGCGGGTAATAATCTCTATTTCACCACCATCCTTCATGGCGTCAAAGGCATTAATTACCAGGTTGATAATCACCTGTTTTAGTTGGGATTCATCACCAAGAATTACCGGTAAGTTGGGGTCAAGTGTGGTTTTTACCGATATATTCTGCTGATCCTTCAGGTGATGTTGCAGGATAAAGAGAATATCACCAACGCACTGGTTGAGGCGGACTATGCTCCGGGTAGATTCAAGGGGTCTGCTAAAGGTGAGCAGGGTTTTGACAATATCTCGACAACGCAGGCATTCGGTAATGATGGTTTCTGTGTATTCATCAAAGTCTGCCACAAGTTCATCCTCTACCCGCCCGACAAGTTTGTTTACCCGGCGTTGCAGACCTTGGGCAAAGCCACTGATAGAGGTGAGAGGGTTATTGATTTCATGGGCAATTCCCGCAGCCAGGGTGCCGACGGTGGCCATCTTTTCTGACTGGGCATATTTAACCTGATATCTTTTTTCCAGAGTCACATCTCTTTTAAAGAGAAGAACGCGACGCAATCCATTGCTATCCTTGGGCATGGGCGATGCTATCATCTCATAGTACTTAAGATGGGAGTCAATGGTGAAAGAGCAGAGATCCTTGACTATCCGTTGCTCGGTAATTGCTAACTGGACGGGACATTCCGGACAGGGAGTTGTCCTTTTTCGCAGGATCTGATAGCAGGGGCTGCCTATTACATCGGTGTCTGGATACCATTCAGCCGCGACATGGTTTGTCTGTTGGATGATATAGTCCTCGGAAAGTACGAGCATCAGGTCGGTGATCCCATCTAGAATCAGTTGCATCTTCTTGCGGTTTATCAGTAATTCCTGGTTGGCCTGTTCGAGCTCTTCAACCTTGTGTTGTAATGCCTTGTAAAAGCCGATCTTGCAGTGGCCAATGCCGATGAGATCATCAAGGGTAGGGGCAGGTTTTGCGTTATTTAAACTTATCATTGTTACCATACCTCCTGGCATATTGAGAAGAGATCTTCCCAAGAGACTGGGCGTGGGTTGGTAAGAATGCAGGCATCTTCTATTGCAACCTTACAGATTTTTTTCAGACGATCTTCTTCTGTATAGGTAATTATTTCTGAGAGTTTTGTGGCAACGGGCATTTTTGAAAAAAAATGTTCGAGCTCCATGATGCCGGCAAGGGCAGTGTCGTATTCTGTTGCCGCCTGTCTCACTGAAATAGTACGGGCAATTTTGGCCAATTTCTTTGTGCTACATTTGAGGTGAAAGCGCATGACAGCGGGAAGAAGTATGGGGTGTATTGCCCCATGGGCAATATCGAAATAGCCGCCCAGAGTATGGGCAAGGGCATGTTCCGCGCCAAGGCTTGCATTGCTAAAGGCCATAGATGCAGAAACCGAAGCGATACTGAGTTGTTCCAGATCATCGAGTGAGCCGGTAATGATGGCTTTGGGTAGGTATTCGTAAATGAGAGCGATGGCCTGGAGTGAATGAGTTTCAGTAAAAGGGGATGCAATTTTAGAGAGATAGGCTTCAACTGCATGGGCAAAGGCATCAACTGCTGAGTGAATAATGAGTTGGGTGCTCTTGGTTGTCAGCAGGGAGGGATCTATAATAGCGAGGTTGGCCACTATGGTACGGGTGATGATTGACATTTTCACCTTTCTGGCCATATCGGTGATGATGCAGAATTGAGAAATTTCAGAGCCACTTCCTGCCGTGGTGGTGATCAGAATCATTGGCGGCAGGGGAAGGTTGACCCGGTTAGCACCTTCATAATCTCGTATTCTGCCACCATTACTGGCGATGATGGCGATTCCTTTGGCCGTGTCGATGGCGCTCCCTCCTCCGAGAGCAATAATCACATCGGCACCTTCTTCCTGGTAAATCTTTGCCCCCTCTTCTACTTCGAAATCTCTTGGGTTGGGTGAAACATGTGAGTAATACACCGAATCAACGCCTTCTGCTTCGAGTATGCTGATCAGTTTGGCCACCCAGCCGGCCTTTTCAATGCCGGAGTCGCTGACAAGAAAGACCTTTTTTGCCCCGAGGCGTAGGGCACATTTGCCCGTATGTTTTAGGCTTCCCCGGCCAAAAATAATCTCTGGAATTGCAAACTTGGTAATGTACATCAAACTTTCTCCTCTGTGTGCAAAAAAGAGCAATAACCTTTTTGTTCCCTGAACCAAAAAGTAACAGGAAAGATATAGCATAGTTCAGCCATGGGTGGCTCGGCTTTTATGAGGGCTCTTCGTATCTTTCAGGAATGAGGAGCTTTTTTTTTGTTTGGTGGATCAGCCGGGCAACGACTTTTTCTCAGGGATATTAACAGATAATATGTGATTCATCCTCTGATATTAAATTTTTTTGACTGATCGACTGGTAGAAGTGTTTTTTTTAGATGATATTTTGTCTTTATGGGTGATTAAGTTGTTTATGTTCGTCTGCCAATGTATTTTCTGTTTGATTCTTTTTTGCGAATAGTTATCTTGTTACTGTGGTAAGTAATAATAATTATAGATAGTTTTGTTGCTATAAAGGGTCATGGCTTTGCACGTCGCGAGCTATGATTTTTGTTTGAACATCTATTGTAAAAGAAAGGTCATGTATGGCTGTTAATCATGGAGAAAAGATCTTAGACGCATGAAGAATTCAAAAGTACTGGGCAGTACCCTGATTATTGCAGGAACAAGTATCGGTGCGGGGATGTTAGCACTTCCCCTGGCTTCGGCAGGGCTTGGTTGTTTTACCTCTTTTATTATCTTATTGGTTATGTGGCTGCTTATGTCATATACGGCATTATTGATGTTAGAGGTGCATCAGCATGCCGCTAAGGACGCAACTCTTCACACTCTTGCCAGTCAATTTTTGGGCAGGCGGGGAGATATGGTGGCAACTGTTTCCATGCTTTTTTTGTTTTATGCCCTCTGTGCAGCCTATATTGCCGGCGGTGGGGCACAGTTTAACGTAAAATTAACTGATTGGTTTCATTTGGCTGTGCCACAGGAAGTGGGAACTATTCTCTTTACTGTCATTGTTGCAACTGTTGTTACCTTCGGTACCGGTTCTGTTGATATGGTTAACCGCCTACTCTTTTCGGCAAAGATTGTGGTGTTGGCGATTATGCTTTTCTTTCTTACCCCCAGTATAAATCCTGCTAATCTGGTGACCATGCCAATTCATCAGGGACTTATTCTCTCGGCATTGCCTGTTATATTTACCTCCTTTGGTTTTCATGGCAGTATTCCTGCCGTTGTTCGTTATCTTGATTTGGATATGAAGGCACTGCGCAGAGTACTTATTATCGGTTCAGCACTTCCTTTGCTGATCTATATTCTCTGGCTTTTGACAACCCTTGGTGTCTTGAGCCAGGGAGTACTTTTGCAAAATCAAAACCTGGCCGCCTTTGTTAAGACCCTTTCGGGTTCAATAGAGAGTAGCCAGATTGGCCGGGCTGTTTCCATTTTTGCTGATCTTGCCCTGGTAACATCTTTTCTTGGCGTAAGCCTAGGTCTCTTTGAATTTCTGGGTGATAGCCTGGGTAAGGGGAGGGGAGGTCTGTTTATTGCTTTGATTACCTTTTTGCCACCTCTGGGTTTTGCTCTTTTTTATCCACAGGGATTTATTACAGCCCTGGGTTATGCTGCTATCGCCCTTGCTGTTCTTGCTGTTTTACTTCCAGTTGCTATGGTAAAGGTGGCACGTAAGAGATACACTGGATCGGGCTTTTATCGCGCACCCGGTGGTGGTGGCGCTTTGGTGCTGACTGGTCTACTGGGCCTTGTTATTATTGTCTCTCAAGTATTAATTAGTTTTGGCATAGTTCCCGCTATTGGTTAATTTATTCTTAATAAGAATTAACCGATGAGCTGTTGGGGTGGATTTCATGTCATGCCACTCTTTCCCTATGAAGATGGGACATAGGCATAATAGAAAATGGAGTTGTATTTCTCTATGCATAAATACAACTATTTAAGGATATTATATCAAGGGGAAGAGGATGGAACTTTCTGGGATCTTTGTGGCTGTCGGAGTGGTACTGCTTGTTGTTGTCTGTTGGTTTGGCTTTTATTATTTGGCCAATTCGCCCATGCTCAGCCCTGAGGCAACGGCCAAGGTTGTGGGGAATTGTGGCGATACCATGGAGATGAGCCTGCGCATCAGAGATGACCGGGTTGAAAAAACTCGTTATTCATCCGATGGTTGCTCCATTAGTCAGCAGTGTATTGAGGCAGCGGCGATGCTTGCTCAGGGGAAGACTATAGAAGAGGTGCGAAAAATTAACATGATGCATGTGATTGATATTGTAGGAGATCTACCCGATAGTCATCTGCACTGTGCTCAATTGGCTGAAACCACCCTGCAGCATGCCATAGGCGATTATGTGCAGAAGCAGAGAAGGATGTCCTGACACAACTGTTAAGGGTCTGGTTAGATCCTGTTGACTAAATGCCTCTCTTGATCAGATCAAGGGAGGCATTGTGGTAAGAGGCCTTTTAATTACTGCTGGCAATGGGTGGGTTGAAAATTATGTTTTTACTGCTTCTCTCCTGCTGGCCCAGGAGGTAGAGGCCACCATAGATAGAGCAGAGGACAAGAAGCGAGACCGCTATATATACGATACTATGGCCCTCGGTAATCTGATAGAAGAGGGTTGCCACCGACCATGCCAGCATGGTTGAATAGGTGGCCATAACTCCTGCATAAAATCCACCCATCTCCTGTTTGGCAGCACCTATAACGGCAAGACAGGGAAAATACATAAGGACAAAGAGTAGGTAGGCAAATGCAGAATAAACGGTAAAGCGGGCTGCTATGTTGTTGTAGACACTCACATTAGCACCAATCTCCTCGGAGATGGTCTCGTTATCCTCTGAGATAAGACCAATACCCAGTATATCAAAGGAGCTGATAATTCCAGTAAAACCATCGCTGATGGAGGTGAATGCCTCGCCTACGGTTGCGCCTATCTGTAGACTTCCTTCGGTATCTTCGCTCATTGGATTGACAGCTTGAGTATTTGTCTCATCCATGGTGGCGTAGAGGGAGTTGATGGTGCCGACAATGGCCTCCTTGGCAAAGAGACCGGTGAAGAGGGCCACCGATGCCGGCCAATTTTCTTTTGTGATTCCCATGGGAACGAAAATGGGTGAGATTGCTCTACCGCTGTGGGCCAGTACAGAGTGTTGTGAGTCTTCGTTACCAAAGGAGATCTGGCCATTTTTGATGCCGATGGAGTTGAGTATGCTGAGGAAAAAAACAGCCAGAACGACAATTTTGCCTGCCCTTCTGATAAAGTTCATCATTCTCAGCCAGGCACTCTTCAGCACAGACCCTGGGCGAGGGGTATGGTAGAGGGGAAGGTCTATAACAAAATGGGACGTTGCCCCCTTGAACAGGGTGTTTTTGAGAAAGTAGCCAGTGACCACAGCCATGATCAGTCCGGAAATATAGATCATAAATACGGCAAACCCTGAGTAGGCTCCGAAGAGAGCAGCACAGAAGAGGGCGTAGACAGGCAGACGGGCACCACACGACATAAATGGGGCCATGAAGATTGTCATAAACCGATCTTTCTTATTGGTTAGGGTTCTCGTTGCCATAATAGCCGGTACGGTGCAACCAAAGCCCACGACCATGGGAATAAAGGCGGAGCCTGGCAGTCCTATTTTTCTCATAAAACGATCTGCCATTACCCCGACCCGGGCCATATAGCCAAGGTCTTCCAGGATGGCGAGGGCAAGGAACATAAAGAAGACAACGGGAATAAAGGTGGCGACGGTCTGAAAGCCAGCTCCAAGCCCTGTTGCCAGGATGACGGTGACCCACTCCGGACTACCAATTGCTGAGAGTAATTTATTGGGAATATCAATAAAGAGCAGTCCGCCTATGATATCAAAGAAATCAATGAATACGGACCCCAGCCCAATGGCAAACCAAAAGGTGATAAACATTGATATTAAAAATACAGGAACAGCCGCAAAGCGATTCATGACAATATTATCGACCCGGTTGGTGAGATTTTCATTTCGATCTTTTTTTTCTCTGACTATGCGACCATAAATTTTATCGATAAAGTTATATTTTTCAACTGTAGAGAAGATATCTTGCCGGGAGGCATGAGAATGATGGCTTGGTAATTCGTTTGCATATTTTTCAATTTGTTTCAGGGCATTTGCTACAGAGGTCTTATCAATACCTATGACAGGAATAACAGGAAGACCAATATCTTTACTCAGCTGGTCTATATCTATCTGTAGCCCTTCGCTTTCCGCCATATCAAGCATATTTAAGAGGATGATAATCTGGTTTGTTCTCTCCTTGAGATCCATGGTAAGGTAGAGGTTGCGGGAAAGGTTTGTTGCATCCACCACATTGAGAATTATGTCATACTCTGCCTCACGAATTACCCGTTCAGCAACTTTTTGATCCTCCGAGTCTGGGGTTAAATTGTAGGTTCCTGGAAGATCAATTAACTCTATCGTGCTTCCCTGCAGGGGAAATGTGCCCTCTTTCTTTTCTACGGTCACGCCTGGCCAGTTGCCAACTTTTTGTCGAGAGCCGGTAAGGCGATTAAAGATGGTAGTTTTACCACAGTTGGGGACCCCGGCAATTGCAATTCGTTCAATCTTGTGCATCTTGTCACTCCGTTACTAAAATTTGTTGGGCCTCATTTTTCCTTAGAGCAACACGACTTCCACGTATTTGGATAACGATGGGATCTGAAATATTGACTGAGGCAAGTTCTATTGGTGTGCCTTCAATAAAGCCCATTTTGTAGAGCTTGGCGGCGTAGTCTGATGTACTTTGGGCAAAGTCGGTTTCCTGGCAAGTGTAGTCTGATAGGCTTTGGTTAAAACCAGGCACCTTGTAGGTTTTTCCTCTTTTAATATTGGTCAGTTTTATACTAATAGGCATGGCAGATCCTCTGGTTAAATTGTGAACTCAATGTTATGCCAATCGAGATGTTAGACTGGCCTTACAGCTGTGGAGCAGTATAGCGGGGATGAGATGCTTCGTCAACTTAAAAGTAAGGCCTGCCATAATAGTGCGGATAGTCTAAGTGTCTTGCTGCGAAATTAGGCTTGCTGGAATAAGAAAAAAGCGAATTGGCAGTGGATCTATCTGGTGGCGTAATGTGGATTTTGTAATGCTATGGGTGGGATAGGGGCGTCAGAGGAATGAGTGTATTTGTTGAGATAGTGTATTAAAATTAAAGGCCCTCCTTAGAAAAATTTCTGAGGAGGGCCTTTTGTGCTCTATGGCATTGCCGATCAAGAGTGCTTCTGACTTCTCTTATCACGAGCTCAGCACGGCTAATGCTTCTGGACCTCCACATGTCGCACACCCAACCGTCCAACCTGTAAAGAGAACTTCAGATAAGGAGTTTGTATTTTTAGCGCTTAATTTTTTCATAGTGCCGCTCTTTGAACTGTCTAAATTTTATACCTATTTCAGGGAGAAAAATTGCCAAAACCAAACAGTCTGTTTGGCTTTTTGCTGTCTCATCGTCTTTTTTTATGGGAAAAGAAGGGTGAGCCCCATGGGGGTTCCAAACATTACCAGGCCGGTGGCTAAACCAATAAAGAGAACACTGGACAGAGAGTATATTTTTTTAGCGATTAATGATTTCATGGCACTACCATTTTAACTTTTAAGTGTGTGACAGACAGGTTTTTGAACTGCTGTGTATAATAATTTCTGTGGAACGATTCCTGTATACATCTTTGTCTTTTGAAAAGAAATTTCGAAATACCATACTTGTTGTTCGGTTTTGCTAAACACTTCTTGTCCGGCCACTTTTTGCCGATTGGCAAGCGCCGATGGAGTGCTTTAATGTCTGCATATTCGGTGGGATAATTTTTTTATTGTCGGGCGCTATTCATAGCCCTGGGGTTTTCGTTGATTTATAAAAGGGCAATATTTTTTTGTTCAGCCCTTGCATTCGTGTTTTTCTTTTCTCATTACCCACAAAAAGTAGCTGACCAGCCCTTATTGCAATCAGGATCTGTCTACAGAGTGTTTAGGGTGGGTGGCGCCCTTTTTATTCTGCTGTGCCCTGCTCTTTTTTACAGGAAACTTATGGGGCTAGGGTGGAGATTGTTTAGCAATGAACTTGTTATGATTATAAAAAAAACAAAAAAAGGAATAAAAAATTTGATTTGGATTTTCTTTTCAGTACAATAAATATTGTAGGGTCTGTTGGGGAAAAATAGGTTTTTCCTGATCTGGCTTTTTACGGTGGTAAGCCTTACTGCTTACTTTGTTTCGCACTTGGGGTACAGACGTTGTCAGATATGTGTAGATATAGAATCATCGCTATGACAAGTACTACCTGGGGTTGGAACTATGAAACTTCATTAGAGGAGATTTGTCATGGCTGAAGGAACAGTTAAATGGTTTAACGACGCGAAAGGTTTTGGTTTTATCGAGCAAGAAGGTGGCGATGATCTCTTCGTACACTACAGTAGCATCAGTGGAGAAGGTTTCAAAACCCTTCAAGAGGGTACCCGCGTGTCTTTCGATATCGAGCAAGGCCCTAAGGGCCCGGCAGCAGCCAACGTTGTTGTTCTTTAATAGATTGGTATTGCTTTACTTGATAAGAGCCTTCCCGGTAGTGTGGGAGGCTTTTTGCCTCTGGTGTACCCGGCTGGTTCTTGTCTGCGTTCAGCTACGCGATCCATTGCTCGCCGACAAAGCCTACCTGTTTCAAGCCCATCCCATTCTGTTAGTCTAGCCCCTTACTCTTCTTTGCAACCTCTTGCAAAGGTTTGAAATTTCATCTTCTTATTCATTAATACAGCTAATCTCTTAGTTATACTCCAAGACCTTGGACACGCCAATTTCGCCAATATTGGAATAGTGGGAGAGGATGATCTTGTACTGCAGGGATGTGCAGTGGCAGGGATGCATCTGAGCAATTTTGGCCCGTTGAAAATAATCTCGTGTTCCCTGGTCCTGTCTTTCATCTGGCTGTAGGAGGTGAAAGCCACCAATGATATCCACTATTCTCTCCTCACCACAGATCTTTTTGCCATATTCAATAATATTACATATACCTGAATGGGAGCAGCCGGTAATAATAACCAGTCCATCCTTTGACTTATAGACGAGTGCTGAGTCATCCATAAGGTAGTCATCTGCTCTGTCATCCCCGTGTTTTCCCAGCGGACTTTTGTTTTCAAAATCATTATTTCTTTCAATTTCTCCCAGGAAGACCAGAGATGGAGTGATCCAAAAGGGGTTCTTCTGCAGGTTGAGCTGGCAGGCAGTTTTTACCGCAGCCATATCAATATCTGCTCCTATTGATTCACCTTCATACTCCTTATGTTCAAATACAGTTGGATGGGCAATGATTTTAGGTGAGAGGAAGCCTTGCTCTGGTTGGTCCAGGAGATGCTCCAGTAACGGCTGTAGGCCTCTTGTATGGTCGTTATGGCCGTGGGAGATAACAATATAGTTGATATCAAGGAGATCCTCTCCCATTTTTTGCCCATTTTGGATAAAGGCATCCGAGTAGCCAAGGTCAAAAAGTATTTTTACTCCTGACTCCTCAATGAGATAGGAAACCGCTGGCTCTGCTAAAAAGTATTTATCAATAAGTGTATTGTTATCCATGAGTACGGTGATTTTCAAAATAGGACTCTCTCTGGTTAGGTTGTTGCAGTGGAAAACAGGGATTCTGGGTAATCAGAATAAAGACGATAAGACTTGTGGGAACAATGAATGCTATTATAGTGTTTCTTTAAGTTCAAGAATAAAATCAGATCCTTTGCTCCATATTTAATGTGATAATTTAAATTTTTAGAGGAAATTATGAAAGATTTTTCAATTAAACAGAAGTTGGTTTTTGCCTTTGCCGCAACATCTCTTATTTCGATTATTATATTATCTTCTTTTTTAATCTACAACATTAAAAATAATGCCGTAAATTCATTTGTCTCTGCGACTAATCGTGAGCTTGAACAGATAGATAATGGGTTTAAATTTTTTATAGAGGGCGTTGCCACAAGTATAAGGGCAATAAGTAGTAATAATCTTGTGCGTAATCTCGATGTAAGGTTACCAAATTATACAGAAACCACGGTAAAAAAGCAGGTTAATCTTAATGTGCTGGACCCAAGAGCTGTGGCAATACATGAGCTCTTTAGGCAGTCGGAGCAGGCTGATGGGGCCTATCTTGAGGCTTTTATGGGGACCCAGTATGGTGGCTTTGCCTCTTCTTCGCTCGGTGTTCCTGCTGCTTTTGATCCCAGGCAGAGGGGGTGGTATCGTGAAGCCCTTGCCAAAAATGAGGTCTGTGTGACGCCAGCATATATGTCTGTTATAACTCAAAAAGCTGTTTTTAGTCTGGCTGGGCCGATTAAAAATATGTCTGGGCAAACCGTAGGAGCTGTAGGGATTGATGTCTCCCTCTCTGTTATGACAGATCTTATACACCAGATGAAAATAGGAAAAACTGGTTTTGTTGTTCTGCTTCAGGGTGATGGAGTTGTTCTTGCCAATCCTCAACATCCAGAACAGAATTTTAAAGCGATTCGGGATCTTAATTTGCCCGGTTACAGGGAAATATTTACCATGAGCAACGGCTCTATGGAGCTTGAAGAGAGTGGAGAGACATTTTTGGCAACGGTCTATACATCTCCTCAGCTTGGATATAAGTTTGTGGGAATGATTGCTAAATCTGAGGTGATGGCGGAGTCTAAGGGCCTTACAAATATTCTCATTGCTATCTCCCTGTTTTTGGTTGGTCTCTTTGTTGTGTTGGGGTTTTTCCTGGCAGGATCAATTATTAAACCAATCTCTTATACCGCAGCTATGTTGAAAGATATTGCTCAGGGTGAGGGTGATTTAACCATGCGCCTGCAAATTAAGAACAAGGATGAGATGGGGGAACTTGCCCACTGGTTCAATGCATTTGTGGAGCACCTGCAAAAAATTATAGGTCAAATTAAAGAGAACAGTGATGGTGTAAATGTCGCGGCAGAAGGTTTGACGGGCATATCAGTAGAACTCACAGGGAGCGCTAAAGACACCACTCTGCGTTCTAGTAATGTTGCCTCTGCCGCTGAAGAGATGAACATTAATCTCAACAATGTGGCGGCAGCCATGGAGCAATCGGCAACTAATACAGCCATGGTTGCTTCCGCTGCCGAACAGATGACTGCCACCATTAATGAAATTGCCCAGAATGCAGAAAGCGCCAGGGCTATATCAGATAGTGCCGTTCAACAGTCAACTCAGGCCTCCACCAGAATGGAGGAGCTTAACGCTTCAGCCGTTGCTATTGGTAAGGTAACAGAAACTATCACCGAGATTTCTGAACAGACGAATCTTCTTGCCCTGAATGCAACTATTGAGGCTGCCCGAGCGGGTGAAGCGGGCAAGGGCTTTGCCGTGGTTGCCAATGAGATTAAGGAGTTGGCCAAGCAAACTGCCGCTGCAACCCTCAATATCAAGCTACAGATTGAGGATGTGCAGAACACGACCTCGGTCACGGCAGTGGAGATTGGTGATGTCTCCAGGGTCATCGAGAAGGTCAATGAAACTGTTGGTGCTATTGCCACGGCTGTGGAAGAGCAGTCGGCGGCAACCAGAGAAATTGCCGATAATATCTTCCAGGCATCTGAAGGTATTGAGGCTGTTAATGTGAATGTGAGTCAAAGCTCTGCTGGTTCAGGTGAGATTACAGAAAATATCACCCTGGTGAATAGCGATGCAGAGGGTATTGCCGGGCTGAGTGTCAACGTTGCCGGTAGTGCTCAACAACTCGAAGAGATGGCCCATGAGTTAAATGAAATTGTTGGCAAATTTAAAATATAAGAGAAGAAAAAAATCCTTGGAGGTAGTGCCTGTAGCGTCTTTGCTATAGGTGCTTGCCAACTCTGTTAAAAAAAGAGTAAGCTGTTGTTCATTATTTGTCGTCAAACTTTTTTTAACCTCTTTCCATGGGTAAAGGTAAGTCTTGGCAGATAGTTTATGAAAAATATATTTGAGTTGGTGGTTAGGCTTTTGCGGTTAGGAAAAAAAGACTCATTATGGAGGATAATAGGGTCGATTAAATAAGTGGGCGAATGAATGTTATTGTGGTAATGCGTTCGATTCAAGAAGAAAATCAGGTCGTTTGCTCCATGTTTAATGTGATAATTTAAATTTTTAGAGGAAATTATGAAAGATTTTTCGATCAAACAAAAGCTGGTTTTTGCTTTTGCTGCAACATCCCTTATTCCGATTCTTATATTATCGTCTTTTTTGGTCTACAATATTAAAAAGAATGCCGTAAATTCATTTGTTTCTGCGACTAATCGTGAGCTCCAACAGATAGACAATGGCTTTAATTTTTTTATAGATGGCGTTGGCACAAGTTTAAAGGCTGTACGTACTAATCATCTTGTTCGTAATCTTGATGAAATCCTGCCCAATTACACTCAGACTACAATAAAAAAGCAGATTAATCTCAATGCCCTTGGCCAGACAGCTGTTGAAACGCATGCGCTTTTTGAGCAATTAGAGCAGGCCAATAGCACCTACCTTGAGGTCTATATGGGCACTCAATATGGTGGTTACGCCTCTTCATCGCTTAATGCTATGCCTGCAGGTTTTGATCCCAGACAGAGGGGGTGGTATCGTGATGCCATTGCTAAAAATGAGGTTTTTGTTACGCCTGCATATATGACTATCTCCACCCAAGAGGCCGTTTTTAGTCTGGTGGGGCCGATTCAGGATATGTCGGGTCAAACTGTTGGTGTTGCCGGTATTGATGTTTCTCTCTCTGCCATGACTGATCTGATTAATAAGATGAAAATAGGAAAAACTGGTTTTGTTGTTCTGGTTCAGGGCGATGGTGTTGTTCTTGCCAATCCTCAACATCCAGATCAAAATTTTAAAGAGATTCGGGATCTTAATTTGCCCGCATACCGGGAACTTTCCACCATGAGCAGTGGCTCTATGGAGCTTGAAGAGAGTGGAGAGACATTTCTGGCAACGGTCTATACATCTCCTCAGCTTGGATATAAGTTTGTGGGAATGATTGCTAAGTCTGAGGTGATGGAGGAGGCTAAGGGCCTTACAAATATTCTCATTGCTATCTCCCTGTTTCTGATTGGTCTCTTTGTTGTGTTGGGGTTTTTCCTGGCAGGATCAATTATTAAACCAATCTCTTATACCGCAGCTATGTTGAAAGATATTGCTCAGGGTGAGGGTGATTTAACCATGCGCCTGCAAATTAAGAACAAGGATGAGATGGGGGAACTTGCCCACTGGTTCAATGCATTTGTGGAGCACCTGCAAAAAATTATAGGTCAAATTATAGGTCAAATTAAAGAGAACAGTGATGGTGTAAATGTCGCGGCAGAAGGTTTGACGGGCATATCAGTAGAACTCACAGGGAGCGCTAAAGACACCACTCTGCGTTCTAGTAATGTTGCCTCTGCCGCTGAAGAGATGAACATTAATCTCAACAATGTGGCGGCAGCCATGGAGCAATCGGCAACTAATACAGCCATGGTTGCTTCCGCTGCCGAGGAGATGACTGCCACCATTAATGAAATTGCCCAGAATGCAGAAAGCGCCAGGGCTATATCAGATAGTGCCGTTCAACAGTCAACTCAGGCCTCCACCAGAATGGAGGAGCTTAACGCTTCAGCCGTTGCTATTGGTAAGGTAACAGAAACTATCACCGAGATTTCTGAACAGACGAATCTTCTTGCCCTGAATGCAACTATTGAGGCTGCCCGGGCGGGTGAAGCGGGCAAGGGCTTTGCCGTGGTTGCCAATGAGATTAAGGAGTTGGCCAAGCAAACTGCCGCTGCAACCCTCAATATCAAGCTACAGATTGAGGATGTGCAGAACACGACCTCGGTCACGGCTGTTGAGATCGGAGATGTTTCTAAGGTTATTGAGGAGGTGAATGAAATTGTCGGTGCTATTGCCACGGCTGTGGAAGAACAGTCGGCGGCAACCAGAGAAATTGCCGATAATATTTTCCAGGCATCTGAAGGTATTGAGGATGTTAATTTGAATGTGAGTCAGAGTAGTGCTGTCTCAGGTGAGATTACAGAAAATATCACCCTGGTGAATAACGATGCAGAGGGTATTTCCGGGCTGAGTGTCAACATTGCCGGTAGTGCTCAACAACTCGAAAATATGGCCCACGGGTTGAATCAAATTGTTGGTAAGTTTAAAATCTAAGAGAAGAACTTCTGAGCTGCAGTAACTACTGTCTGTTGTTACTGTGGCTTTTTTTTGATTTTTGCAGAGCCCCTTCTGTTTTCCTGTGTTTATAGCTAGATTTCACTCTGTTTATCGCCCTTTATCGGGGAGAACGGGAGAAACCTATTCCCCTGAATTTGCAAGAAAACGTTAATTGTTGTAGACTCGTGCCCTCACATGATGCACTCAGGGGGCCTTTTGGAGGAGATGTTTTTTCTGCTTGGGCCCTTTATTACCAAGATGGAGGATACATGAAACAGGGTAGAGGGAAGTACAGTATTGATACAACAGACTATACCATTGGTCAGGACAACATCCAGAAATGGGGATTTGATGTTCATAATATCGTTTTTGGCGTAAGTGCCGGTTTGATCCTATTGTTTTTGCTTGCCACACTTTTCAGCGATCCACATACTGCAAAGATGGCGCTAGATGGTGTTAAGTGGAAGATCATAGCGAACTTTGATCTGCTATTTATCTGGTCGGTAAATATTTTTGTCCTGTTTTGCCTTGGTCTTATTGTCTCGCCCTATGGGAAAATCCGCCTAGGTGGGGATGATGCTGTGCCTGATTACTCTGTCTGTTCCTGGTTGGCTATGCTTTTTGCCGCTGGCATGGCCATTGGTCTTATGTTTTGGAGTGTTGCAGAACCTGTTGCTTACTTTACCGGTTGGTATAAGACACCCCTGAATGTGGTGCCTAATTCGCCTGAGGCTGCCCGCCTTGCCATGGGTGCCACTATGTTTCATTGGGGACTTCACCCCTGGGCCACCTATGCCGTTGTCGGTCTCTCCCTTGCCTATTTTACCTATAATAAGGGCTTGCCTCTCTCCATTCGTTCCATCTTTTATCCTATTTTGGGAGAGCGTGCCTGGGGTTGGGCTGGTCATATTGTTGATATTCTCGCTGTTTTGGCAACCCTCTTTGGTCTTGCTACATCTCTGGGGCTGGGTGCCCAGCAGGCAGCAAGTGGAATTAACAATGTCTTTGGTTTAGAGAACACCATTGGCCTGCAAATTGGTGTTATTTGTGGTGTTACCTTGCTGGCGACAATATCTGTTGTCCGGGGTATCGAGGGTGGCGTTAAGGTTTTAAGTAATATCAACATGATAATTGCTTTTTTCTTGCTTGTGGCAGTGATTGTTTTGGGTGGTGGTGTTGTTTTAAAGTCTCTGCCAACAACCATGGGTGCCTATCTGGAAAATATTATTCCACTCAGTAATCCGCACGGTCGTGAAGATCAGGCTTGGTTTCAGGGTTGGACTGTTTTTTACTGGGCCTGGTGGATCTCTTGGTCACCATGTGTGGGGATGTTTATTGCGCGGGTCTCCAAGGGGCGAACAATTCGTCAGTTCCTTATAGCAGTACTTATTGTCCCTACTCTCGTAACCTTTGTCTGGATGTCGACCTTTGGCGGAATAGCCATTGATCAGGTGGTTAGAGGTGTGGGAGCTTTGGGCACAGAAGGTTTAAAGAGTGTTCCCTTGGCAATGTTTCAGATGTTTGATGTCCTGCCCTTTAGTAACTTTCTCTCCATCATAGGTATTATTCTGGTTCTGGTCTTTTTTATTACCTCGTCGGATTCCGCCTCTCTGGTCATTGATAGCATTACAGCAGGGGGTAAGGTGGAAGCCCCGGTCCCACAGCGAGTTTTTTGGGCCTTAACCGAGGGCGCTATTGCTGCAGCTCTGCTCTGGGTTGGTGGCACGGAGGCGATTCAAGCCCTGCAGGCAGGGGCAATTTGCACTGCCCTGCCCTTCACCGTGATCATTTTATTTATGTGTTTGAGTTTGATTTTAGGACTTCGGACAGAACCGAGAAAACTGTAACTGAGTGGGTGCATCCAATCTCTTCTTAGAGCCATAGAGTGGAGATTGGTGTTTCGTCAGAGTAGTGGTGGGCAATCTGCGCCTGCAAGAGCTCTGCCGTGGCAATGGCATCGGTGAGGGCGTGATGCACTTGGTAGTGTGGCAGCCCGTAGCGACTTCTGCTATTTGCTAAGCGGATGGACTCCGGATGTCGCCCCTTCAACCAGTTCCACAGGCCCCCCCTTTTTTTCTGCTGAATTATGGACTCTATCTGCATGGTATCAATAACGGGAAAAGCGATTCCTTCCCCGAGCAACTCATGGAGAGCCTTGTCCAGGAATTTTCTCTCTATTTCTCTGTAGTGGACAACCACAATCTTGCCGGCAAGTTCATTGAGTACCTCTTGCCATACCTTGCCCAGACCTGGTGCATTGTTGATATCTGAATGGGTAATACCGTGGATAATTACAGAGTCTTCCCCCAGAGGACTATGGGGGTTTATCACCCAGTAAGCAGCTTTTTTACAGTAAATACGATGGGTGTCAAATGGGATGAGTCCGATGCTGAGAATGCCGTCTTTTTGCAGGTCAAGTCCCGTTGTCTCAAAGTCGAGGGCAACAAAGGGGATGTCTTGCAGGGGGGTATTCACATCCAGGTTGTAGGCAGAGTAAAATTTTTTCAACCCTGGATCTTTGGCCTTTTTTGCCTTCTCAGCAAGTATACTGGGCCAGTCACGGGGTCTGCTTTTTTTAAAAGATGGCATCATTTATTTCAGGCTGTTTTGTTGGTAATGAAATTTAATATAATTTTGGGCGTTACTTAGTATTTGGAAGGCATCTTTGAGGTTGCGTCGCTCAAAATCAGACATGTTTTCAGGTTCAATATTATTGTCGGCCTCCATCTGTGCTTCGATATCATATGCCTGATGGCGTAGACGTACCATGGAGATAAATTCCATTGCATCTCGCAGATCAGCGCCCCGACCCTCTGGTAGTATTCCCGCTTCAATGATGTCATCCAGCCTCTCAAAGGAATTTTGGGCAGGTGAGCCGATGGCGAGGGCATGTACTCGAATAAGATCAGCAAGAGGTGCTGTCCCCCGCCGCTTTAGATTCATAGAGTTTTTATGTTGACCATCTTTTTCCATAACGAAGGTTTTGAAAAAGCCAAGAGGAGGTGTTCTGCGCAGGGCATTTCTGGCCAGACAGGAGAGAAAACGTTTATTGTTTCGAGCCTTTCTGGAGATGAATCGATTCAGCTGGTCGGCCCATTTTGTTTGGCCACAAACACCATCGAGGTCGAAGAAAATACAGCTGTGGAGGAGTGCGAGAGGGTTTGGCGCATCTATCCAATCACCAAAGCACTCTTCCCAGTCACTGCGAGTCTTGCGCCATTCAGGGTTGGTGGCCATGATTTCGCCGGCACAGGATTCATAGCCACAGGAGGTGAGGGCATCGCAGATATACTGGGCGAGTTTTTCAAAATACGGACCGTGTTTTTCCGGATTATAGCTGTCGTCGAGGATAATTGCATTGTCCTGATCGGTAACTATCAGCTGTTCGTCGCGGGCCATGGAACCCATGGTCAGAAAACAGTAGGGGATGGGAGGGTTACCTAGTTCCTCTTCAGCCAGTTCAGCAAGGCGCTGGATGAAGCTCCTACCGATAACTGCCATTGCCGTGCCCACCATATGGGAGTTTGCATCTTCGTTGACCATTCGGACAAAGCAATCTTTTACCTGGGCAGAGAGGTTGATCAGTTCTTCTCGTGATGATTGGAGGAATATACTGCTGACCAGCAGGAGGCTATTCTGTGACTCATAACGAACGATGTCGGTGATTTCAATAATGCCGATTGGTGTTTTGTTACGCAGTACTGGCAGGTGATGAATGTTATTACGCAACATGGTCAGCATTGCCTCAAAGACATAGGCGTTACTGTCTAGGAATATGAGATCCGTCGACATAACCTTGCTGACGGCTGTGTCACTGGAAACTCCTTCGGCAAGTACTCGGGAGCATAAATCTCTATCGGTGATGATGCCGGCAAAAGGCTCATCATCTTCAGACGTGTTTTCGGGAGGGCTGATAAGTATGGCGGAGACATTCTCTGCTGCCATGGTTCTAGCTGCCTGCTGTATGGTTTGATCATGGGCGATCATCACCGCCTCCCGGGTCAGCAAGGTCACTACCTTGGAGGTGGTGAGGTCGCTGGCTGCGTTGGAGGTGGAAACTGCCTGCCTGAGGCGGGTGACGTCTTCTACTTCGACAAAATCTGAAAAATGTTCATATTGATCACAGAACTCGGAAAAAATTTCTTCCGGAAAGAGGTAGAGCAGGGTGTCCTCGATGGCCTTGGCCGGAAAGCGTACCTTGTTTTTCATCAGCAGGGCCAGTTGACCGAAGATATCGCCTTGCTCTAATCTATTATAGAGCTCTCCCTTTCTTCGGGACACCTCCACAGCTCCACTACGCATCATATAGAGGTGGAAGATTGATTCGCCGTAATTAAAAATTGTACTGCCTGCCCGGTAATAGGCAATTTCAGTATGTTTTGTGGCCCTGGTCAAGGCCTCTTCCGGTAGGGAGTTAAAGGGCGGGTATTGAGATATGAAATCATATATTTCTTGTAATTCTGCTTCCATGGAATGTCACGAACGTTTAGGGTGTTTTTTACGAAGAGGTGGAGTGGCCAATAAACGACTACCGAACTTATAACCCATTCGGGAAAAAGAGTACAAAGAAGAAGAGATAAAAAGATGTCATGCCTTTTTTTTCTTGCTATTCTTCGGCAAAAATAATAAAAGAGGCACCCCCTCTCCTAGGGACTAAGAAAAGCTTTCTTTTAAAACAGGTACGACTCTCCTTGTGGTGGTTGTACCTGTTTTTTTATGTCCTTTCAATATCATAGAGAAAAAAAGATGATTGAACTCATTCAAAAAACCACTGCGAATCTCCGAACCGAGATAACCTCAGGTATTACCGTTGCCCTGGCTCTCGTGCCCGAGGCTGTAGCATTCTCTTTTGTGGCAGGCATTGACCCCTTGGTGGGACTTTACGCGGCCTTTATGGTTGGGCTTATTACCTCGATTTTTGGTGGTCGTCCCGGAATGATTTCAGGAGCCACCGGAGCCCTTGCCGTTATTATGGTTTCTCTGGTGCAGGAGGGTAATGCCATGGGTCTTGCAATGGCCAATCCTGTGGTAGGAATGGGGCTCTACTATCTTTTTGTTACCGTTATTCTCATGGGATGCTTTCAGGCCATGGCTGGATTTTTCAAGCTGGGTAAATTTATCCGTTTGGTTCCCCATCCGGTAATGCTGGGATTTGTTAATGGTCTTGCCATTGTTATTTTTCTCTCTCAGCTGAATATGTTCAAAACCGTTGACGGTGGCGTTTCCGTCTGGCTCCATGGTCCCAATATGCTCACCATGCTGGCTCTTGTCGGTACAACCATGGCGATAATGTATTTCCTCCCCAAGCTGAATAGGCAACTACCAGCAGCCCTTACCGCTATTTTGGTAATCAGTTTTATCACCATTGTCTGTAAACTGGATGTGCCCACCGTGGGCTCTTTTATCCGTGATGGTGGTGGTGAGGGATTAGGGGGAGTTCTGCCGAGTTTTCAGCTGGAACTGTTTTCCATAATTCCCTTTACCTTGGATACTCTGATCTTTATTGCCCCCTATGCCTTCCTTCTTGCCGGTGTAGGTCTGATTGAATCACTTTTGACCCTTAACCTTCTCGATGAGATTACCGAAACCCGTGGCAATAGTAATCGGGAGTGTATCGCTCAGGGCTGTGCCAATATAGTGACGGGTCTTTTTGGTGGTATGGGCGGTTGTGCCATGATCGGCCAATCCATGATCAACGTTAATGCTGGCGCGCGTGGCAGAACCTCCGGTATTGTCGCTGCCCTCTCCCTGCTCTGTTTTATTCTCTTTGCCTCTACCTATATAGAGATGGTTCCCATTGCCGCTTTGACGGGAATTATGTTTATGGTGGTGATCGGTACATTTGCCTGGTCAAGCCTGCGCATCATTCCTAAGATCCCTCGAAGCGATGCCTTTGTCCTTATTGCTGTTTCTGCTCTTACCGTTATCTTTGATCTTGCCATAGCCGTCTTTGTTGGGATTATCATGTCTGCCTTGGTCTTCTCTTGGGAAAATGCCCTGCGTATTCGTGCCCGTAAACATATCAAAGAGAATGGCACTAAGGTCTATGAGATATGGGGGCCTCTGTTTTTTGCCTCCTGCCAGGCATTTACCTCTAAATTTGATGCCAAGGGTGACCCGCAAAATGTAGAGATTGATTTTATGGAGTCTCGGGTTTCTGATTTCTCGGGGGTGGAGGCAATTTCAACGGTGATAGAAAAATATCAGAGGGAAGGAAAGAAGGTGATGCTTAAGCATCTCAGTGATGACTGTAAAAAACTTCTCAATACCAATAATAGTAAATATCAGGCCTTGATTATTGAAAAGGTTGATGATCCAAGATACTTTGTTATTGCCGATAGAGATCTGCGGGATTAGCAGGAGGGGGAGGTGGCCGTAGAGGCCACCTTTCTTTGTCCCGCTAGGATATTGTGATTACCTTGTCGGCAAGCTGGGTTGCGCTAACAATATCAAGCATATTGGTTGCTGAGCCCACCTCTTTTTCTGGCATAAGGCCAAAATGTTCCAGGCAGGTGCCACAGGCGAGAACGATGGTTCCAGCCCTCTCGTATTCCTGTAGCTCCCGGAGAACGGGAGAAGAGGCAAGCGTCAGTTTAACCCCGCCATTGACAAAGATAAGCTGCCAAAGATCCGGTCCCATCTCCTTGAGGGTCTTGATGAAGCTGATCATCAGTTTTTCCCCCAATAGCTTGTCGCCTGCACCAAGATATTCAGATGTGATCATGACCACAATCTTTTGCTCTCCAGCCTCCTGCTTGTCGGGGGCTGTGAGGCTACTTGCAACAAATTCTCCACTTCTGGTTGCCCGAACCTCGAAAATCTCTCCCCTCTTGCCCGTCTCCACCTGAAATCCCTGGGATTGGAGAAAACGGCTTACATTTTCCTCCGAGGCCTGATTGTCAAGCAGGATGGTGAGTTGATCATTGCCTGGCTGCTCGATGGCATCCTTGGCGAGCAGGACAGGGCCGGGGCAGGGCAGACCACATGCATCTATTGTTGTACTCATGGTAAATCCTCTATGAAATCTGAATGATATTTGCTCTGTTTTCAGTGACAAAGCCAATTATTTGGGCGTCTTTAACACCTGCATCTTGTAGTCTTCTCACCAGGGACGGGCCATCCTCTTCTGCACAGCCAATGAGCAGACCACCCGAAGTCTGGGGGTCAAAGAGGATATCGCGCAGGACAGGATCAAAAGCCTTGGGTATCTGCATCATCTCCTTCCTGAAAGCCCGGTTATTATGGGCTCCAATGGGCACAAGACCCATGGAAGCGAAATGGTGGGCCTGATTGAGGATCGGTACGTTTTGAGACTGAATGGTGATAGATTTATCACTGCCATCAATCATTTCCGCAATATGGCCAAGCAGGCCGAATCCCGTGATGTCGGTGCAGGCGGAAATATTAAATTCTCGCATGATCTCGGCAGGTTTCTTGTTCAGGGTCACCATTAGTTCGGTGAGCTCCTCTATCGTCTCCTTTGAGGCAAGTCTTGCCTTTATGGCGGTATTGAGGATTCCTGTACCAATTGCCTTGGTCAGAATCAGAACATCACCGGTCCGTAGTCCCTGGTTGGCAAGAATCTTGTCCGGATGGACAAATCCTGTAACCGAGAGGCCATATTTGAGCTCTTCATCTTCAACGCTGTGTCCTCCGAGGAGGACGGTGTTGGCCTCCCTTAACATGGCCGAGCCACCGGCAAGCATCTCCCGCAGTGGTTCTCTGCCCAATGTCTTCATTGGATAGGCGACAATGTTCATGGCTGTTTGAGGCACACCTCCCATGGCATAGACATCGGAGAGGGCATTGGCTGCTGCAATACGACCAAAGTCATATGGGTCGTCGACAATGGGGGTGAAAAAATCAAGGGTTTGAATGAGCGCCAACTCATCTGAAACCTTATATACACCTGCATCGTCGGCTGTAGCCATACCGACAAGCACGTTTTTATTGGTGGGAAAATCAATTCCGCATAGTACTCCATCCAGGTCCCCTGGAGATATTTTGGACGCTCAGCCGCCACCTTTTACTTTGGCTGTGAGTCGAATTTTTTCAATCTTCATCTCTACTCCTTGTTGCAGGACACATGATGTCTTTTATTTGGTAAGAGTGTTTTTCGCCACAGGATGGGCAGGGCGATTTTAGGACTACCTCTCCCTGTAGCTGACGTTCTCCATCTGCCGTGGTGATAATGGTATACCCCTTCATTAGAGAGTAGTGGCTACTTGAAAAGCAGACACCTGTTTTAGGGCAGTTGAAATATAGTTTCATCCCGACTCCTTGTACAGGGGGCTTTGGTGAAAAAGTTATCTTTTTTAGGAATTTCCTCAGGACTCTATAGGTAAGCTAAAAAGGTAGATCACACCCATAGTTTTTATGTATATGTTGTGGCAAGAGATAGGGAAATCTGATGGATGTGTGGCTATTTCAGTGCATGGAGCTGTTGGAACTTTGCTGGAAATTGACCTGAATCAAAGATCTGTTGGGAAATTTCTGCTATAAGTAAAGGAGTTGCATCAAATTTAATCCTTAAAGGAGATTTTATGAAAGTGATAAACCTTGATAGCACAGATAGCTTTTCTCCAAATATTATGAATCGTTTTTTCTTGGTGGAAGACTCACCTAATTTTAAAATTATCAATTTTAACCTCGATGCGGGGGTAACCTTTCCTGTGCACTCCCATGATCTTGATGGGGAACTCTCCATTCAGGTGCTTGCTGGCGAGGGATTTTTTCTTGGCGGTGACGGTGCAGAGATTCCGGCTCGGCAGGGAGATATTCTCATCTCAGAGATACGGGAGCCTCATGGGGTAAGGGCAACGAACCAGATGCGCATTTTGGTAACCATAGCCCCGCCAATTTGATAGTTACAGAGAGACGATATGGTGAACCCCTCAGGGCTCACCGTTCCGTTTTAAAACGAACGCAGTTTCTACCATCGCTCTTTGCCATATAGGCGCCTTCATCGGCCGCCTTGAACAGGGCATTGACGTCACTGATCTCTTCGCTATTAGTGGCAACACCAATGCTGACGGATCCCTGCCAATAATTATTGCCAAAGGTTGTTTTTGTTTGGGATATATTTAGCCTGATTCTTTGGGCAATTGTCATCCCTGTTGTTAGATCTGTTTGGGGGCAAATGATAAAAAATTCATCTCCGCCAATTCGGCAGACAGTGTCCCTGTCCCGGACCGAGGCAACAAGTACCTTGGCAATATTTTTCAGGACAAGATCACCCGCATCGTGTCCATAACTGTCATTCACCGTCTTAAAATAATCCACGTCTACCATAAAACAGCAGAGGGGTTGTTCGGTGATTTTTGCCTCATCCCAAAGCAGGTGTATTTGCTTCATGGCATGACGTCTATTGGCAAGTTCCGTGAGAGGATCGGTTAGAGAGATCTTTTCCAGGCCTCTGTTGGCCTGTTGTAGTTCTTCCGTTCGCTCCCGTACCTTCTGTTCGAGGTCTTGGTTGAGTAGATTCAGTTCTTTGTTGCGTTGAGAGACTGTTTCAAAGAGATGGTTGAGGGCCAGGAGGAGTGGCTCGGTAGACTGCATTTTTAGCTCTTGCTCTTGTCTATAGGCCTCTGCGGGTGTTGTGCCCTCTTCTATGGAGGCTATCTGTCTGGCCATGCTTTGATCATCGTTGAGTATATGATAACTCAACCAATGAATGAGGAAATTTAGTATTTGCCGAAAATTTTCTTTGTCTGTAAGGCCAAGGTTGGCGGTAATCGCTTCTATTTCTTGGCTAAAATCATTATGTGCGGCTATATGTTTAGAGGTGTAACGAGGGTCTAGCTTTGCGGCCAGCATGATTTCTTCTTCTGTTTTAAAGTGATCTACCCCATAGGTGGTAAGTTCTTTTGAAACGCGTAAGATAAAGTCTTTATTTATGCTGTTTTGACTAAAGGCAAAGGCAAATTCATTTATTATATCAATAATATGATGGTGTTGCTTGTCGATGTCGCTTATTCCTGTTGTAAAGTTTTCGTCCCAGATGAATGTTTTCATGGATGCTCCCCCGCCATAGGGTTTTGGGTAAAGGGTAATTCTTAAGATGTTCTCTGATAGATGCTAAAATAGCCGGATAAAGTGGGTTTTGTCCAGAGAAGAGGTTTTTTTTAAGAAAAAGTGATGTTTTTTTATGGTGCAAGCTCAGGATGGAGTGACTTTTAACCGAGTGTTGCCAAAGTGTTTTTTCACGGCTACAATGTGCGACTTCGATTGACCCTGGGGGTTAAGGTTCAGTCAAATTCTGTTGCCAAAGGGTCATTGTTTTTATAAAAAATAGTATAGCTGTAGAGGGTTGGATGAAGGTCGCTGAACATTTTTATTCGTCTCTGTCCCGTTTTGGCTTAGAGGGGGCCTCTCTGGTCCTCTTTCCGTTACCCCTTCTGCTTTTTGACAGGGCCGAAATGATTGGGGGGAATTGGCGTTTTTATCTTGCCCTACTTGCCTCTTGCTCCTCTCTTATCTGTGCCTTCTCTCTGCATAGAAGACCTCTTCTTGGCAAGTTTTTTGGTCTGATCTGCTCTGCGGCGATCCTTGCCCTTATTTTTTTCCATGTCCTTGCAGATCCCTTTGTCGCCCTGCCCGCTGCCATTATTTACATTGGCATCGTTTTCTTTCTCTTGGATTTTAGAGGGGATGGAGGTGTCAACCTGTATCCGGAGGCCTTTGTAAGATACACGCAAAGAGCATGGTGGGCATCTTTTGTGGTCATGTTTCTTGTCCTGCTAGACTTGCTCATGCCTGCCTCTGTGGGAGGTCCTTATCTCTATATTGTCCTCTTCTCTTTTGCTATGGCCCAGTTGTTGCTGTTTTTGGCCGCTCTCAGTAAGAGGTCAACGTCGTATCTCTGTTTTACTCTCTTCACCGGCCTTTCTGTTGCCCTCTCTGCCTGTTTTTTTGGTATGGGTAATATAGCAACCCTTATTCTTTTTTTGAATATCCTCACCCTTGTGGTTCTGCCGCGAGGTAATTTTCTTGGTGGCCGCAGAGAGTTGTGGTGGGAGGTGCTATTTGATCATCCTGCTCGTATCCTCTTGGTCAGTTTTCTGAGCCTCTCTGTTTTTGGTACCTTTCTTCTCAGTTTCCCTTTTGCAACAGAGGCGGGGGGCGTCGGTCTTCTTGACGCGGCCTTCACCTCCGTCAGTGCCGTCTGCGTAACGGGGCTTACGGTGCTTGATACGGCGACTGATTTTAGCCTGTGGGGACAGATTGCCATTCTCCTTCTCATTCAATTTGGTGGCTTGGGCATTATGAGTATTACAGCCGTTGCCCTGCATGCCATGGGGCGCCGCCTGAGTCTCAAGCAGGAGCGAATTTTGACCTCGATAGCCGATAGCGGTAGTCAAGGTTTACTGGAATCACTGAGCACAATCCTCAAGTTCACCTTTGTGGTAGAGGGGGTGGGGGCATCTCTGCTTGCCCTTGTCTTTTACTGTACGGGGGACACTCCTCTGCTTGCTATTTGGCGGGGCATATTTACGGCCATCTCTGCCTTTTGTAATGCCGGTTTTGCCCTGCAGAGTGATAGTCTTGTCTCCTATCAGACAAATCCCTTTGTTCTTCACCTTGTGGCAATTCTCATCATCCTGGGCGGGCTTGCCCCGGCAACAAGCCTGATAATACCAAGTTGGCTGAGGGGGAAGGCTATCTCTATACCCGCACGTATTGCCCTGATAACCAGTCTTGCCCTCCTTTTTACAGGCACCTTCTTTATCCTTGCCTTTGAGTGGAATGGTGCCCTGGCGGGTCTCTCTATCTTTGATAAGATTAATAACGCTTGGTTTCAGTCTGCATCTCTTAGAACTGCGGGCTTTAACTCTATTGAATTTGCTCATCTGTGTAGCTCAAGCTTTTTGGTTATGCTTTTTTTAATGTTTATTGGTGGCAGTCCAGGGAGTACGGCGGGCGGAGTGAAAACTGTAAGCATCGGAATCTTGGCAATTACTTTCTGGAGAAATATAACAAACCGTCATCATGTCATCTTTCAGGGACGAGTTATTTCTCCCTCGACAATATTTCGGGCAATAACAGTTATTATTTCCGGGATGATAGTCTGGTTCTTTCTTGTTTTAATGCTTACGACAACGCAACAAATTTTTGCCAGAGATATTGTCTTTGAGGTGACCTCTGCCCTGAGTACTGTCGGCCTGACCTTGGGGGCCACGCCACTTCTTGATGGCATGGGTAAGGTTATTGTTATGCTGGCAATGTTTATCGGCCGAATTGGGCCCACGACAATTTTTATGCTTTTGAGTTCCGATGAAGAGAGATCATCTCAGAGGCGTCCTGAAGTTAAAATTTCTCTCACATAGCTATGGTTATTATATGTCTCAACAGGTGTTGATTATTGGTCTAGGTCAATTTGGTATGTCGCTTGCGCGTACCCTTTCTGAAAAAGGTGCCGAGGTGCTTGCCGTTGATATAAACAGGACTCTGGTCGAGGAGGCAGCAGGATTTGTTGCCGAGGCCGTGGTGCTTGATGCCACGGATGAAATAGAACTTGCCCGCCTGGAGCCGGGTAAGAGGGACTCTGCTGTCTGTGCCATAGGCGATGATTCTAAGGAGGCCTCTATTATCTGTACAGCCCTGTTGCGGCAGATGGGTACCCCAACAATTGTTTCTCGTGCCAATGATACCTTACATCAGCGTATACTGCATCTGGTCGGGGCTCATCAGGTGGTTAATCCTGAGCAGGAGTATGGGAAAAGATTTGCCAGTCGTCTCCTCTATAAGGATCTGATTGTGGATACCAGTCTTGGTGAGGATTTACATTTAACGGAGATTGCTGTTCAACCTCAAATGGTGGGCAAAAATCTTGTGCAACTTGCCCTGCCAAAACGTTTTGGCATCATGGTGGTTGGGGTGCGGGGGGCTGGTCAGAATGGGATAACCCAGCCTCTGCCTACGGCAACTCTTATGGCGGGTGATAATCTGATTATTGTCTCAAATGAGGCGGCTATTCCCAGACTGGTAGAGGGCGTTGAGCTATGAGGCGAGTCGAGAGTGTCAAGGTAGGGGCCTGGATTTTGATCGGCCTTAATATCCTTATGGGCCTAGGCTCTATATGGGTTTTCACCCGTATGGTTCCTGCCATTGATGTTATAGTTGAAAAAAATGGGCGCTCTCTTCAGGCCTGTGAAGAGATGCTTGCGGTCGTAGTCATGGCCTCTGTGGAAAATGTTGTCCCTAAGGAATCTGAAGCCGCCTTTCGCCGTGCTTTGGCCTTGGCGGAAAAGAATGTTACGGAGAGAGATGAGCCGATTGCCCTCCAGGCGATTAGAGAAAATTATATTGCTGCATTCTCGGGTGACTATGCTGGTAAGGAGAAGACTGTGCAGGCGATTCTTCATTTAAACGAAATTAATCGCCTGGCAACGCTCCAAGCCGATACCAAAGCAGAGCATTTAGGCAATGCAGGTGCCTGGGGAATTGTCTTTATGGCAAGTGCTGTATTTCTGGTCGGTCTGCTTCTCCTGCGTAGTGTGACGAGAAATTTGATTGAACCCCTGACCGAGATACGCTCTGTGCTGGTGGCAAATCGATCGGGTGATCCAATGCGAAGATGCACGGGCGTTGATATGTCAGGGGATATTCATAGCATCTATAAACACCTTAATGAGATGTTGGATCAACCCAGGAGATAGTTGGTTGAGTCCGGACTTTTCTGGAGGAAGATTAGAAAAATCTCTCGACGATAAAGATCAGTAGTTTCGTGTAGATAATCATGCTGATCAGGGCTACGGGGTAGACAGTGGCATAGCTCGATGTGGCATAGGGGGTTTTGGATATCTTTGCCATTGTGGCAAGACCCGGTGTACTTGTCATGGCGCCCGTTATTACTCCCAGCATAGAGAGAAAGGGGAGTTTGAGTAGATGTTTGCAGATAAAGACTGAACTGATCAGGGGGACTGTCGTGACCAGTATTCCGGCCAGGGAGAGTTGTAGCCCTTCGTGACGCAGAGTTGCAAGGATGCTTGTCCCGGTTTGGGTGCCAATGGTTGCCATAAAGAGCACCAGGCCCATCTCTCGGATAAAACTATTGGCATTGCTGGGGATGGCCCAGATTAAGGGACCTGTCTTATAGATATTGCTGAGAAACAGTCCTGCTATCAGTACCCCACCCGTGGTGCCCAGATAAAAAATGCCCGAAAAGGGAATATAGAGCGGTATCTTGCCCAGAATAAATCCTAAAAAAAGACCAGTAAATATGGGCAGGATATTGAAATTATAGGAGTCTTTTATGCTGTTGCCAAATATTTTTTTAATATTTTCCAGGGATTGTTTGCTACCGACCGCATGGATGGTGTCGCCCATATGGAGACGCAGGTTAGGGCCTGCGGGCAGCTCGATGCCGTTGCGGCTTATTCTGCTCAGCTGTACATTAAAGACCTCGTGGCAGTTGAGTTGTTTGAGGCTCATTCCGCAAATATCCTTATTGGAGACGGTGATATACTCCCCGGAGAGGACGCGCTCAAATTCAATATCCTGATCAACGGGAGTTCCCAGGTACATTTGCATCATTTCAAGATCATCTTTGGTGCCGGTTATGCGTAGGTGATCACCTGCCTGGAGGATGGTTTGCCCGCCGACTAAAATAGGCTCTGTGCCGTTTTTTCTCAGCAGTCGGGTGATGATGACGGGAGATATGCTTTTGAGATTGAGGTGCTTGACCTGCCTGTCAACGAGGTTGAGATTGGTGAGCTCAAGATGCATAAAATGCAGCGGCTTATGTGTCTTATCTCGTTCCTTGTTAAGGGCCTGTTCTTCATCTTTGACTGTAATATTCAGTATCTTGGGAATTATCTGAATGAAGACAATGACCCCCACTATACCAAAGAAATAGGTCACTCCATATGCAGCTGGGGCGTTCTGACCGCCGGCAATCTCAACGGCCACGGCAAGTCCCGGTGTGCTGGTTAGGGCACCTGTAAAGATGCCGGCACTGGTGCCGGCACTAAAATGGAAAAGGTAGGTAGTTGCCAGAGTGGTTAAAAAGCCAATGCCAATGATGGCCACTGTTCCCAGGCTCAGCTTTAATCCTCGTTGCCGAAGGCTGAAGAAAAATCCGGGCCCCGCCTGGAGGCCGATGGAGTAGATGAAGAGGACAAGGCCCAGGGTCTGGAATGTCTTGGGCAGGGTATAGCCAAAATGGCCGAAGAAGAGGCCGACAAAGATGATGGCAGAGGAGTCGAGGGAAAAATTTTTAATATTGATCTTGCCTATGGTCATGCCAATCAGGGTAATGAGTAGGAGCAGAAAAATCTGATTGTTTAGTATGTCCATTTTGTTTTCCTTGTCCAATTGAAAAGTTAAAGCATGTTGCTCTCCTGTAGGGGGGCCCTAATCTACATCAATGCTCTGTATATAAAAGTCTATTCCCCTTATGCAATCGTTTGATTCTCTTTATGTATGGGCGCTGTCGTTTAAGGACTTGAAACTATTGTATTTTTGTGGGGTTGAGCGGGGCTGGCAAGAGAAGGGGAGGCTGATTTCACCTTTATTCGGAAGGGAGGTGGGGTTGGGGCGTGAGAGGGTGCTTTCCTCCAGCGCTCCAACTCCGTGGGCGGATGGGGCTCTGTCGTCTGTCATTTGTAACGTGATCTCAAAGCTATGCGCTTTGTCCAGGAGGAGGCGTGGGGCAAGGCCCTGTTAAAGGGAGCCTTTAAAATTAGTGGAAAAAAATTCTAATTCTTAAAGCTACCTTAAAGTTTAAAACGAGACACCTGCAGATCCAGTTGCCCTGCCATAACCAGTACATCCTCAGAGTGCTGTACTATTTTTTTCATTTCGTTGCTGTTGTCTTCACCAATATGGCTAATGCTGTGCACATTTTGGCTAATAGCCGTGCTGACAGCTGTCTGTTGCTCGGTGGCACTGGCGATTTGCAGATTCATGCCATTGATCTGTTCTATGCAGTCGGTGATTTCATTGAGAGCTGTCCCGGCCTCCCTGATTTTAGCCATACTCTCCTTGGTCTGCCGGGAACTGAGGGCCATGGCGGCACTGGTTTGCTTGGTTCCCTGTTGCAGGTTTTCTATCATGCTTCTGATCTCGCCGGTGGCATCCTGGGTGCGTTGGGCAAGGGTGCGCACCTCATCGGCAACAACGGCAAAACCTTTGCCTGCTTCCCCGGCCCGGGCGGCTTCGATGGCGGCGTTGAGGGCAAGGAGGTTGGTTTGATCGGCTATATTGACAATAACATCGATGATCTTGCCAATATCGTCACTGTTTCCAGAGAGTTTATTTATTGAACTCTGTAGCTGCGCCATATCAATGCCCAGGGTTTCAATGACGGAAATAGTTTCATCGATGGTTCTTTTTCCATTTTCTGCTGATCTATTAGCGCCTTGAGTCATCTCTGAGGCGGCCCGCGCACTTTGCGATACTTCACTTACTGTGGTGATCATTTCCTCAATGGCAGATGAGATTCCCTCTGTCTGCAACTGCTGTTGCTCTATGGCTTGATTGGAATTCTGCATGGAATGGCTTGTCTCGCTCATAGATTGGTTGAGGCTCTTCGAGGCCAGTGACAGCTCCTGCAGTACTTGGCGGAACTTATGGGACATTGTTTTCACTGCCTTAAGCACCTGTCCTGCTTCTCCTCCACTGTTCTCATCGTGGTTTCCGATGCTGTTGGAAAGATCGCCCTCGGCAATGGTTTCAACCACCTTAACCACCTGCTGGAGTTGCGCTGATATGGGCAGAGAAATGCGCCATGACAGGTATATGCCAATAAGCAGGACCAATATCCCGATCCCCGCTGCAGTGAGGTTTGCCGTAAGTAATTCAGTTGCATAGAAACTTCGGTTCATGGCTACCTCTAATACCCCGATAGGCTTTCCTGAGTAGTCTTTGACCACATCGGTTAAGATAGCATAGGGCTGTCCCTTGTGCTTGAGCCTTGTTATTACTGACTTGCCTGCCAGGGCCTGTTCGAGCAGTACCTGGGCAACGACTGGCTTTCTGCCAAGGGTAGAGGCGAAGGTCTGGACCCTGCCATCACGCAGGATATGCAGGCCGACATCAATGCTACGCTGAGACTTAATCTCATCAAAGAAGGGCTGGCCAAATGTCATGCCGAACTCAACTGAACCCAGGTGTTGGTTTTGGTGGAAGATCGGAGCCACGCCTCGGATGCCAATGCCGGCCAGCCCCTGCTCAAGCCCCACCGTTGTTTGACGTGTCTTATTGGTGTTGACCACCGTATTACGAAAGGAGGAGAGGTCATCTCCGAATTTTTCCGGTTTATGGAGGCGTAAGAATGAGGTGGCCGGTGGAACATGGAATTGGGACTGTCTTGCTCCAAACTTCTCCTTGAGTATGTTAAAGGCAGGGCTCAACTGTTCTGTCAGGGACTCGCGGTTCCGGGCCGCAAAATTGGCCTGTACCTCTGGAATATTTGCCATCAGGATGCTGAGTGCTTCGGCTAAACGGCCCTTCTGCTCAAGGCTGTTGATGATGGCCTCATAGTGTCCACGTAACTCTCGTTCTTCGGCATGTTTCACGGTGCGGTTCAGGAATATGGCTGAGCATGTGATGAGGATCAGGGTTGTAGCTGCCAACAGGACAAAGATGATGGTTAAATAGCGTCTACCTATGCTCATATCTCGGAATGCCTTCATATTTAGTCCCGCCTCTTTGAAATTGATCAGTTAAAATCGTTGATAGCTCTTTTGTATCGGGATGACCGTCCCACAATAAAAAAAAATGATAGACTTGCTAAAGAAAACTTGATGTGCCGGCTGACAATATTCTTCTTGATAAGCTAAGTCAATAATATTATTGCAATCATCTGTGATTGATCTATCATGATCCTATCATAGTGTGGATTTTCCGTGAGCTTGTGGCTGTCTTATCGACAGGCTGGGATTGTGGATGATTTCTTGCGACGGTAATTACCTTTCAAGAAGAGTCTGGCCGGGCATCGTTTAATAATATTAAGGGATAGTAGATATGGACAAGAAAACTTTCCAAAAGGGACTATGTAATGCGGCATTGTCAGCTGTTGAGCTTTGTCGGTATTTGTAAGTATTTGTAAGTAATTGGCACAGGGGGATGGCTCTGCGTGCTGCTCCTCTCTTTGCTTTGGTTGTCTTTCTTGATCCAAAAGGGTAGATTTTTTTCAGAGCAGGATGTTGCAATGTTTTGTATTTATTGTGGTTTTTCATCTATTTTGATGTTGGACTTGTTTCGAAATAAAATATTGTAGGGGAGGTACCATGTTGACCAAGTTGAAAAATGTACAGTTTACCACCAAATTGTTTTGTGCAACTGTCTGTATTGCCGTTCTCTGTGTGATAGTGATAACGGGTGTTGCTCTCAACATGGCGAGTGAGAGTTTGAGGGAATTTGGCAAGCAGGCAATTACCGATGTGCATGATACGGTACGGAGTTCACTGCTGATGTACAACAAAAATACCCAGGCAACCCTGGGGGAGAATATCCGGGTTTTTAAGCAAGAATTTTCCACTAAGGGTGAACTGGTGCTGGATCGTACCAATATGCGTGACCAGACATTGATTAATCAGGTAACAGGGCAGCAGAGGCGGCAAAAGATCCCGCAACTGCAGCTTGGCGATACCATTTTAAATGGAGATACAGGGTATATTGATTCTGTAGCCCACCTTCTCGGTGCATCTGCAACAATCTTTCAGCTGGTTGATGATAAGCTCTTGCGAGTGGCAACCACGGTGAAGAAGGCCAATGGTCAGCGGGCTGTGGGGACCTACATCCCCTCGGACAGTGCTGTCTGTAGATCAATTTTAGCGGGTAACACCTTTCGCGGCAGGGCCTTTGTGGTCTCAGACTGGTATCTGACGGTCTATACCCCTCTCTATGATAAGGCCGGTAAGCTGGTCGGTGCCATTTATGTCGGGCGTAAGATGCTCAATGAGCAGGTGGCAGACTTTATCCGTAATACTCATGTCGATTCTGGTTATTTCTTTGTCTATTCAGAAGACGGCAAGGTTTTGGTCCATCCAAACAGATCCTATGAGAATATAGAGGTGTTGCCTGTTTTTAGGGGGGTGAGGGATGATGACCTTGTTTATGAGTTCAATGGCACTACCAGATTTGCCAAGGTTGCCTATATAGAAGAGTGGGGTGTTTCGCTCGCCGTAAGTTTGGAGGAAGAGGCCATCACCGGCGGTTTTGTCCGCAGTATGGTGAGCACCAATATAATAGTAGGGTTTTTGGTTGTCCTGGCGAGCATCATTGTAAGCATCTTCCTTGTCCGTTCAATTAATGCTCCCCTTAAGGAGCTTGCTGCCAAGGCAGTCCAGGTGGGTGAAGGGGACTATACGGTTGATTTCCAATCGGAGAATCGGGACGCTATCGGTCAGTTGACCAATGCCCTGGGTATGATGGTTTCTAAATCAAGGGATGTGCTTGGAAATATTATAAACTCCTCCCAGACCCTTCATGT